>CANNEW010000082.1 GCA_947503685.1 Comamonadaceae bacterium
CGCTGGCGGCGCACCCGATCAAGGCGCTGGCGCACATTACCGGCGGCGGCTTGCTCGAAAACATCCCGCGCGTGCTGCCTGAGGACTGCGCGGCCCAGTTGGTAAAAGGCAGCTGGCCGCAAACCGAGTTGTTTGCCTGGTTACAAGCCACCGCCGGCATTGACGATATGGAAATGAACCGCACCTTTAACAACGGCATCGGCATGGTGGTGGTTATAGCCCCTACGCATGCCGCCGCCTGCGCCCAAACCCTGCGCGATGCAGGCGAAGCGGTGTATGCCATCGGGACGATAGCGCAGGCCCAAGCGGGGGCAGCAAAGGTGACGGTGCGCTAAGGCGCTATACAAGCGTGGCTGTGTCCATCCGCATCGGTTTGAACTGGCGGAACGTGGCGGGCGCACTGGTCCTGTGCAATAGGGCAACGCGTGCGAAAAACACAGCCCGAAGGCGGATTCAAAGGTGAAGGCAATTCGCCCGCCAATAATTGCCGAGAACGGTTGCGCTCGATTTCCGGGTCCAAAATGGGAATGGCCGAAAGCAGGGCGCGGGAATAGGGGTGGCGGGCGGCGCTGTAAAGCGCATCCCGGCTGGCGATTTCCATGGTGCGTCCCAAATACATCACCATCACCCGCTGGCTGATATGCCGCACTACCGCCAAGTCGTGCGCGATAAATAGAAGCGCCAGGCCCAGGTCTTTTTGCAGCTCGGCCAACAAGTTGACAATTTGCGCCTGAATCGATACATCCAAGGCGGAAACCGGCTCGTCGCACACCACCAGTTGGGGCTCCAAAATCAGGGCCCGCGCAATACCGATGCGCTGGCATTGGCCCCCGGAAAATTCATGCGGGTAGCGGTTGACTTGCTGCGCGGTCAGGCCCACCCTGTCCATGAGCATGCGAACTTTTTGCGCTCTATCGCCAGCCGATACTTCGGGGCGGTGGATGCGCAGCGGCTCGCCAATAATCTGGCCCGCTGTCATGCGCGGGTTCAGGCTGGCCAGGGGGTCCTGAAACACCATTTGTATGTCTTTGCGCACTGCCATCCAGTCGGCCTTGGAGGCGCCCACCATTTGCTGGCCATTCCACACAATGCTGCCCGCCGTGGCAGGATGCAGATTGAGCAAAGCGCGCGCCAGCGTGGACTTGCCGCAGCCCGACTCGCCCACCACGCCCAAGGTTTGGCCTGCGTGCAGGTCAAAGGAAACGCCGTCCACCGCTTTGACCTTTCCCCAGGGCGCCCACGGCCATGCACCGGCCATGCGCACCGGAAAATGCACTTGCAAATCCCGCACCTGTAACAACGGTGGCTTGTGCTCAGCCATGCTTACCGCCTTCGCTGAGGCCGAACTTCACTACCTCTGCCGAGCGATGGCAAGCACGCCTGGCCGGATACCGCAGGCTCTGGTCCGCAGGGTGCGCATCCATATCCTGCAAGCTAGGCACTTGCGTTTCGCACAGGCCATCAGCCCAAGCGCAGCGCGGCGCAAAAGGACAACCGGCTGCCAGCTTCCCCATCTGCGGCGGGCTGCCTGCAATAGGCACCAGGGGCCCGCCCTGGCCGTCGATGCGCGCAATAGCACCCAGCAGGCCGCGGGTATAGGGATGCGAGGCCTGGTGAAAAATGTGACCCACACTGCCTTGCTCCATGACACGCCCGCCGTACATCACCAAGACCTGATCGCACAGGCCGGCAATCACGCCCAAGTCATGCGTAATCAGCAAGATCGCAACGCCCATGTCTTTTTGCAACTCGCGCAGCAATGCCAACACCTGGGCTTGCACCGTAACGTCCAGTGCGGTGGTGGGCTCATCGGCGAGCAAGATGGCAGGTTCGCAGAGCAGCGCCATGGCCAGCATCACGCGTTGGCGCATACCGCCCGAAAACTCATGGGGGTACATATCGATGCGCGAGGCGGCCGCAGGAATTTTTACCGCGTCGAGCATGCGCACGGCACTGGCCCGCGCCGCCTTGCGGTCCATGCCTTTGTGCAGTTGCAGGGTCTCGGTCATCTGGCGCTCCACCGTCAGGTAGGGGTTGAGCGCAGTCATCGGGTCCTGAAAAGCCATGGCAATCTGGCTGCCACGCACCTTGTTGAGTTCTTGCTCGGTCAGCACCAACAAATTGCGGCCCTGGTAGTCAACGCTTCCTGTAGCACGACCATTACGCGCCAGCAAACCCATGATGGCCAGCGCCGTCTGCGACTTGCCTGAACCTGATTCCCCTACAATGCCCAGAGTCTCTCCTTGCTGGAGCGCAAAGCTAAGCCCATTGACGGCATATACCGGGCCATCGTTGGTGGCAAACTGCACCTGCAAATTTTGCACCTGCAGCAGAGCAGGGTTTGGCGCTTGCGCAGTGGCGCTCATCGGGTCTTAGGGTCGAGCGCGTCGCGCATTCCGTCCCCCAGAAAATTAGCGCAATACAAGGTAAGGGTCAGTGCTGCGCCGGGGAACCAAATCATCCAGGGGCTGCTTTCCATGACATTGGCGCCATCATGAATCAGCACCCCCCAACTGGTCATAGGCTCTTGCACACCCAGACCCAAAAACGACAAGACGGATTCGGTGAGTATCACGCCCGGTACCGTGATGGAGGTGTAAATCACGACGATGCCCAGGAGGTTGGGCACCACATGCGAAAAAATAATGCGGTGGGTAGGTACACCAATAGCGCGCGCTGCCTCAATGTATTCCTTGGATTTAATCGCCAAGGTTTGGCCCCGCACCACCCTGGCCATATCCATCCAGGAAAAAGCAGAAATGGTGAGTACGACCAAGTAAAAATCGCGCCCCAAAATCGTGACCATCATGATGGCAATTAGCAGATAGGGGATGGCGTACAAAATATCGACAATGCGCATCATGAAGGCGTCAATTTTCCCGCCCACAAACCCGGCGACTGCACCCCAAGCAACCCCAAGCAATACCGATACCAGCGTGGCCAGCACCCCCACGGTCAGCGATATCCTCCCGCCAATTAAAGTGCGGACTAACAAATCGCGGCCCAGCTCGTCGGTACCAAAGAGATGCCACTGGTCCCAGGTCGGCCCTATGCCCATTTGGTTCCAATCGGTATCGTCATAGGCGTGGGGTGATAGCCAGGGCCCCACCAGACAGACCAGCGCAATCAGCGCCAGGATGATCAAGCTGACAAGCGCCGCCCGGTTGCGCACAAAGCGTTGCCGCGCATCCAGCCAGGGACTGCGCGCAGCCGGCGCTAGGTCAGTACCGGATTTTGGGATCGAGTAAGGCATAGGCCAGATCTACCAGTAAATTGAGCAATACCGCCACAAAAGTAACCAGCACCACCAGCCCCAGGACCAGGGTGTAGTCGCGATTGGACGCGCCGTTGACAATCAGCTTACCCAGACCGGGAAGCGAAAACCAGGTCTCCGTTACCACGGCCGCGGTAATGGATGAAATCGCTAAAGGCCCGAGCACCGAGACCACGGGAATGAGTGCCGGACGCAAAGCATGGCGCAGTACGATGGTGGACATGGGCAGGCCTTTGGCCCGGGCTGCCAAAATGAAATTTGAACTAAGCACCTCGATCAAACTTCCCCGCATCACCCGGCCAACCGTGGAAAGATTAATCACTGCCAGCAAGGTAACAGGCAGCACGACGAAGCGCAATTGGCCCTCATTCCAGCCGCCCGATGGCAGCCATTGCAGCCAGAGTGCAAACACGGTTACCAGCAGGGGCCCAATGACAAACGAGGGCACGGACCCGCCGATATTGCAAAAAACCATGAGGCCATGGTCCACCCAACTGTTTTGCCGCAACGCCGCCCAAATGCCCAAAAACACACCGGCAAGTACCGCAATCAGCATGGACAAACCGCCAATCAGCAGGGACACCGGCAGTGCTTTGGCCACCAGGTCGTTGACCGACCAGTCCGCATACCGAAACGAGGCCCCTAAATCACCGTGCAATAAATTGTTGAGGTAATACAAATACTGTTGCCAAAGCGGTAGGTCCAGGTGGTACTTGGCTTGCAAATTGGCCAGTACCGCAGCCGACACTTTGCGCTCGCTGTCAAAAGGCCCGCCTGGCGTCAGGTGCAGCATGAGGTAGCACACCGTAATCACCGTGAGCAAGGTCGGCAGCGTCGCCAGTATGCGACGCAAGGTGTATTTCCACATGCAATTAGCCCTCGGGGCCCAAGTACATCAGTGTTTGATGATGTACAAATCTTTGCTGCGAAAGCGGTCCATGGGGTTGCTCTCAAAGTAGCCCCCCACATAGGACTTGACCAAGCGCGGCAAGGTGTATTGGAGCAAGGGGATCATGGGGTAGTCTTCCATCACCAATTTGGCCGCACTGGTGAGTAAGGCTTTGCGCTTGGCAGGGTCCAGTGCCTGATTGCCCTGGTTGATTAAATCTTCGGCCTTGCGATTGCAGTTTTTGTTGTCATTGGCGTCCGAGTCACATTGGACTAAAGTCAAAAAAGTAGTTGCGTCGTTGTAGTCAGCTACCCAACCATGCCGGGCGATTTGGAATTCACCGTCGTGCCGCTTTTTCATCAGCACCTTGAACTCCATATTCTCCATTTCGGTTTCTAGGCCCAATTTAGTTTTCCATTCCGAGGCCGCGAATATGGCCATTTTTTTGTGGTACTGGTCGGTGTTGTAAGTGAAATTGATCTTGGTTCCGGGTTTCACACCGGCAGCAGCCAGTAATTTCTTGGCCTCTTCCACCCGCTTTTCCATAGGCCAAGCGGCCCAGTCATACGCGGTGACGTCCGCCCCATTGACGCCTTTGACGATCACCCCGTAGGCAGGTATCTGGCCATCCGCCGTCACTTTGCTGGCAAGCGTGTCGCGGTCGATCACCATGGACAGCGCTTTGCGCACGCGCACATCTTTGAGCAAGGGGTCTTTATTGTTCAAGGCATAAAAGCGCAAGCCCAGCATAGGGCCGTTTTTGATGTCTGCCGGATTACTCTTTTTGAACTGTTCAAACGAGCCGGGCGGCAAACGTTCCACGTAGTCTGTTTCTCCGGACTGAAATAACTTTACGTCCGCATTACTGTCTTCAATGGCCAAATAGCTCACCTTGCTCAAGACAACCGACTTGGCATCCCAGTAGTGGGTATTTTTCTCGAGCAGGACGGCACTGTTCACCCGCCAATCCTTCATCACATAGGCGCCATTGCCCACCATATTGCCGGGCTTGGTCCAGTCTTTGCCAAATTTATCGATCACTGCTTTATTGATGGGCGCAAATTGGGTGTTGGAGAGCAGGTCAAGCAAAAATGCCACGGGAAATGCTGTCTTCACCTCCAGTTGGTCTTTGGCCAAGGCTTTAACTCCTAGTTCGCTAAGCGGTTTCTTGCCTTCGGCCACGTCCATGCCGTTAAGGATAAAGGGTGCCAGCGTGGTGGCGTAGAGTGAGGCCGTTTTCGGGTCCAGGTAGCGCCGCCAGCCGTATACAAAGTCCTCGGCGGTGATGGGGTCGCCGTTGGAAAACTTGGCATCCTTCCTCAGCGTGAAAACCCAGGTCGTCGGGTTGACCTGCTTCCAAGATGCGGCCACGCCGGGAACCGTCTGGCCGCTGGTGGTGGTCGCGGTGAGACCTTCAAACAAATCGCGGGTAATTTGGTTCGCCCCCACCGATTCGGCCAGCGCCGGATCCAGGGTCTCGGGCTCGGGGCCGTTGCTGCGCACTAGCTCTTGCTTTGCGGCTAGTTCAACGCCTTTTGGTGGCTGGGCCGCTAAGGCCGATATCGCTGACACGGTGTAACTCACTACAAGCGCGATCCATAGTGTCCTGTTTTTCATCTCATTGCCTTCTGGAAAATGTTGGTCTAACTTATCAAGCAGTGTTTAGCTTAACCTAGAGTCGACAAATTGTTGAATGCGTTAGGCATTCCCTAGGAGCTTATCAAAATAGCACGAAACCAATTACCAAAAAAATGCCGCACCCAAGGTGGGAGGGGCTAGCAAACCTCCCTACCCCTTTTTGGCTCATTACACCTGTGGCCCGTGCGCAAGCAGCTATGTTTCTCAGAGCAAATCAGAGTCCGCCGCCGCCGCAACCCGTTTTCAGGTAGTCACTGATAAGGGTCAGCTGATCGGTCATAGTCTGACGCGTCCAAGCCGGGCCATGGGCATAGTCCTTCAGCACGTGGTAGTCCACCGGTTGGCCCGAGGACTTCGCGCGGTCTACAAACAACTGCGACTGGTTCAGCGGCACCGTCTGGTCCCGATCCCCGTGGTAGACCATGATGGGGATCTTGATCTTGTCGGCAAACTCCAAGGGATTGAGCCCGCGAATGGTGGACTCCTGCGCGTCCTTGAAATACGGGTTTGCATAACTGCGCGCGGTGATTCTTTTGATGTCCGATACGCCTGCGCCAGAAATAGCGCACTTGTATAAATCGTTAGGCCGCACGGCAGCGGCAAATGCCGAGTAGCCTCCATACGAAAACCCGAACATCGCCATCCTGCGCGGGTCGGCCAATTTTTCGCTGACCAGCCACTTCGCACCGTCGTCCTTATCGTCCTGCATCTTCTGTCCCCACTCGCCGTCACCGGCCAGCCACCGGGTACGGCCCCAGCCCGAGGAGCCTCGGAACTGGGGTTGCAGCACTACTTTGCATTGCGTCACCATCAAAGGCACCCAACCCGAGTTATCGAAATTCATGTTATCGCGGGACCACGGCCCTCCATGTGGGTGCACTACGGTGGCATAGGGCCCGGGGCCGCATAGTTTTTCGTTTGGAATAGTCAGAAAAGCTGGAATGTTGAGCCCGTCACGCGCCGGGTAATAGACAAAGCGCGCCGATCCCAAAGCAGCCCGGTCCAGGGCGGGCTGTTCTTTGGCCAGCAACTGCAAATTTTGCTTTTGCAAAAGGTAGTACTCGGTCGGGTAGGCCAGGCCGCTCACCCGAAACAAATAGCTGGGCGTTTCGCCGGCAACACGCCGCAGCAGCCGTATCGACACCCCGTCAAAGGCGGGTACCTCGGTTTGGTTGGAACCGGACACCGCCATCAGTTTTTGCTTGGTTTGCTTGATACCCAAGGCCTGCGCCATGCCCAAAATAACGGCATTGATTTCCGGATTTTCCCAATACATATCCGAACCGAATAGACCCGCATATTGGTAGCCATCAAAACCATCCTGCTCCGGGGTTTCATCATCCTTACCTAAACTACGCACACCCGTAGCATCGAAGAACTTGTGTTCAAACAACTTGGAAATCGTTTTCTTTGCTGCGATGTCGTATTCGTAGATAGCTGCGAACTCCTGGCCCACATTGCTCTGGATGATGGCGATACCGGGCTTGGCGCCGGGTGCTATGACATCTACGACATCCCGGGCTTTGACGTAGTTGCGAAAGTGCTCTTCCCAGCGGCCATCGCTCACGCGAAAATCAAGCGCAACAAAGGCACCCTCCCCGTCGCTTCCAAAGCGCGTCTTGGCCCAGGGAATACCCGCCGCGTTGACTGACACTGCGCTATCGTTCTCTCCCAGTTTCATTAAGCGGGTGGAGGCGCCCGTGCGTACGTTGTAACGGAACAAGTCCCGGGTATCACCCCGGGAGTCACTCTCGAGCACGATATGGTCCGGGTCGGCAGGCATGCGGCTTAGCACCGAAGGGTTGGAGAGCGCCGCCTGGACTTTTGCATCTGTAGTCCGGGCAATTTCAACCGATGCCATGGGCTCAATCCAGTTTTTCCCTTCCAGATCAGTGAACAATAGTTTGCTAATGAATGTCTTCACCATCTGATCGCCACGGAAGTCGTAGCGCTGCGACAGATTGACCTGCAACATGTCATTTTTTAAGAATGATGCACCGCTGATCAGCATATTTTTAGCGCCGATCACGGTGGGTTTGGCCGACAAATCGGCCAGTTTCCACACCAAGATACTACGTGTGTCCCCTGCACTTTCAATGGCAATCATGTGCTTACCATCCGGCGAAATCTGGAACCCGGTCATCGCGGGAAATTGCGCCAATTGCGCCATGGTCGGCACTCGAATGGCTGCAGCAGGCGCCGCGGTTTGCGCCCAAGCTTGGCCCGCAAGCAAGCACGAAAGCGCTACACAGACGCCGGCCCTACCCCATGAGGAAGCTAGTTTTTTCACGATCAATTCCTACATAAAAAACAGGCCCTGACAACCCGGGTTGTCAGGGCCTGTTTGCGACCTAGATTAGAACGACTTGGACACGTTCAAAAAGATCCGACGACCCATGTAGTCATAGCCGCTGTACAGCGGGGCGTTACCGACGCGGTTGTAGCCACCCTGGGCAGAAATCATAGGGGGCTTGGTGTCGGCAATATTACGAACGCCCAGGGTGGCGCTCCACTTGCCAACCGTATCCTTGTATTGCACAGACGCCGCATGCAGGAAATAGTCTGGGGTGTCCAGCTTGAAGGTACTGGTCGCGGCTTCATACCCAGTGTATCCCTGAGCCGTATAGTAATCGTAGGTCGAGGTTTTACCCACAAACTCCAGTCCGTAGAAGTAGGTCCAGTCTTTCACGGTGTAGTTGACGTTCAGAGCGCCAGACCATGTGGGATTCGTGAGCGTACCGTTGTTATCCAATAATGGGTCAGTGGCATACAACTTGTTCGATGTTTCGTCGAATCGGGTGAGCGACAAATTCGTACGCAGACGGCCGGTACCTACATCGTTCGTGTAGCGAACGGCGATGTCGATCCCACGCACCACGTCAGTCGCCAGGTTGATGAAACCATTAGTGATGACAAGCGCATTGGTTCCAGCCGCGCGAGCCGAAACGAGGCGGCAGAAACTACCACCGGCGCGGAAGGCCGGGTCGTCATAGCATTTGCTCAGGATGGAAGAGCCACCAATGCTGGCTACGCCGTTGTCGACTTTGATGTCAAAGCGGTCCACCGCGACAGCTAGGTCACCCCAGCCAGTGGCCAGTTCGGGCTGGAAAATAATGCCAAAGGATTTGTTCTCTGAAGTTTCTGCCTTCAGCCCTGCTTCACGTCCGCCCACACCATTGACCTGGATACCCGAAGTGGCATTGAAACCGGCGGGAAGCCCTTCACTTTTGCAGTTCGTGCCGCGGATGGTGCCCGCATTAGTTGGCGAATCCCAGTTATTGCAGGGATCGCCACTCTGGTTCAGGAAGCCCGACGTAGCGCCCAAAAACTGCTCATACAGCGCGGGCGCGCGGTAAGAAGTGCCCTGGGTTGCGCGAAGCGTCAATGACTTCACCGGTGTCCATAACGCACCTGCCTTGTAGGTGGATGCGGCACCGTAGGACTGGTAGTCAGACCTACGGCCCGAGGCATTCAAGGTGAGCTCTTGAAAACCCGGCAAATCTTTCAACAAAGGCACTTCAATTTCACCGAACAGGTCATTGGAGCGATCGCTACCCCGTGTAGGTGTCGAGGACGAAAAGTTAAACGTATTACCCTTCATAGACTCATCAGAAGGCGTATCGTCAATGCTGGAATTGCGTGTCTCTACACCGATGGCGGCCTTGACTGTGCCGTAGGGCAGCGAGAACACCGGGCCAGTGACCGAAGCAGCCACCACATC
>CANNEW010000083.1 GCA_947503685.1 Comamonadaceae bacterium
CAGCAAGGGCTCGTGCACCAAGAGCAAGGTGCCGCCGCAGGGCAGGCCAAAGCGCGCCGCCTCTTCTTTGCTTACGCCATAGACAATTTCAGTGGGCAGGGCTGCGCTGGCGCCGCTGGGCACGGTGGAGGCGGCGAGCGCGCCAAAGGCTGCTTTGGCACGCGCAATCAGGTCTTCTTCGACGCAACCGCCCGAGACCGAGCCGCTCACCCGTCCGTCATCGCGTACCGCCAGCAGGGCGCCGGGCGGGCGCGGAGCGCTGCCCCAGGTTTGTACGACGGTGACCAGCGTCACCGCGTGGCCGACGCGGTGCCAATCGAGTGCATCGCTGAGCACCCGTAAATCCAGACTATCCATGCACTACTCCCAGGGCTGCGCGCGCAGGCGCCAGGCGAAAAAAGCGCGGTACAAGGCCACGCTCACCACCATGCCCCAGGTCATTCCGACAAACATGCCGCCGAGCATGGCGGTGAGGCTGGAGTTGCCCAGGGCAACTTGCCAACGTACCAACCATATAGCCCCAGCCGTCATTCCCAGCAACATCCAGCCCGAGCAGAGCAGGTTTTGCGTCAGCACCGAGCACAAATAGCGCCCGCAATGCTGGCGCAAAAGACGCAGGCTGGGAATGGCCAGCAGGCCACCGGTAAGCATACCCGCATGCATAGCTGGCAAAAACGCCATATGCAATTGCAGGCTGTCAAAGAAATCCAGGGGCGCGGCCTGGTTACACAGGCTCTCCAGTCGGGCCGGGCCGGCTTGCAGCACATCGACCAGCAAGCCCATGAGCATGCCGCCAAAACCCAAAGACAACATGATGTAAGGTGGCGACAAGCCTGCGCGCTGAGGCCGCACCAATGACAAAGCAGCGCAGCCCGCCGCCACCAGCACCAGCGACACCAATATGACAGTTGCTTGTGACAGACCGGGAATGATGCCGGGCACGCCCAAACCCCATAGCGTGGCGCCGACCGCAAGCAGCAGAACACCCGGCGTGATTGCCGCCGAACCGGCGCCACGGGCCAGCCAATGGGGCACTGGCTTCATCCGAGGCCTCCGGACTGGCGGCTGCGCGTCCAAGGGTAAACCCCAGGACTCGCGGGGCCGGAGACTGTAAAAGTGCCCTTGCCCGTGCACAGAATGTGCCGGTCGGCTATCGTTCGTATCCTAGCGTTCATCCACCGGACTGTAGCGATCTATGAGACTTCGCGCAGACTGGTGAACGAAGCGCGATTGCATTGCATGAATTTCCGTTTAGCGGCACGAGAAGCGCCCACGCATCGTTGGACCGCACCCATTCATCAAAGAGCTATGCCCAAAAGCTGCCCCTACCCCACCGATCAAAGCGCTGTCGCCGCGTCCAGTTCATGGTTGTATCTATTAGAGCGCTTTGATGTGGGCGTGGTGCACCTGGACAATACTTTGCATGTGGTGGGCATGAATGACTATGCACGCCGCGCGCTGCCGGTGCAGGACAAATTACCCTTTGGCAAAATCGTTACCGACTTCCACCCGGAGGCGGCCAAAGCCAAGGTGAAGTTTTTACTCGGCCAGGCCGAGTGTCCGGTCAACAATGCACCACCCATGGCCATGATGATCAATATCCCGGAGCGGGTATTGCTGATCAAAGTCTCCAAAATCGGCGATATGCAGGGCGCCACCACCGGCTACACGCTGGTGTTTTATGACATCACCGAAGTCGTGAGTAAAGAAGGCAGCAGCGAGGCCAAGCGCAAAGGCTTAGATGCCGGTGAAAAACGCCAGTTGCGCAAAATCCCCACCATCAAGCAAAACCGCGTGATGCTGGTGGACGTGCCCAGTGTGTCCTTCATCCGCTCCGAAGGCCATTACACCTGGGTACATACCGCGCAGGGCGGGCAGTTTTGCAATATCACCATCGGCGACCTGGAAAGCCGGCTCGATCCGAACCTGTTTTTACGCGTGCACCGCAGCTATATCGTCAACCTGGCGCAGGTCGACGAAATCGTGCGCGACGACGGGCGCATGTCGCTGCGGATGATGGGCTCGACGCCAGTGGAAATTCCGGTGGCGCGTTCCAGCATGGGCAAGCTGCTCGACCAGCTCGGCCTGACGGATACGGTGCCAGTGAAAAACAGCCACTGACAGATTCGTGCAACGCGCCTGCACTTCGTGCGGCAATTGCACCGCTTGATTGTTTTCCCTGCGCAAATGCGCAAGGCCTCGCTACATTGCGATGTGATAGTTTTTTCGTGCTACTTAGAAATGAAGGAGACAACGTGATCCCACCGGCATTTGACTACCATGCCCCGCGCACCATCGCGGAGGCCATTTCCCTGCTGTCCAGCCTAGGCGACGACGCCAAGCTGCTCGCAGGTGGCCACAGCCTGCTGCCCATGATGAAGCTGCGTT
This sequence comes from Comamonadaceae bacterium, assembly GCA_947503685.1. Lineage (GTDB taxonomy): Bacteria > Pseudomonadota > Gammaproteobacteria > Burkholderiales > Burkholderiaceae_C > Allorhodoferax. Next base: position 2,389 of record CANNEW010000083.1, read on the forward strand.
TTGCGCAGCCGGGCACGCTGATCGACATCAACCGCATCCCCGAATTGCGCGGCATCAGCGAAAGCGGCGGTGTGATCCGCATCGGCGCCATGACCAGCGAGAGCGAACTGATCGCCTCGCCGCTCTTACAAAAACACCTGCCCCTGCTGCCTGAAGCGGCGCTTCTGATCGCCGACCCCCAAGTGCGCAACCGCGGCACCATCGGCGGCGATATCGCCCACGGCGACCCGGGTAATGACCACCCGGCCATCGCCATGGCGCTCGATGCCACTTTTGAATTACAGGGCCCCAAGGGCACGCGTCAGGTCAAAGCAGTGGACTTTTTCCACGGCACCTATATGACGGCGCTGGCCGAAGACGAAATCCTGACCGCCATCCTGGTCGCGCCCTTTGTCGCCGGCACGGGCTACGCCTACCAAAAACTCAAGCGCAAAACCGGCGATTGGGCAACTGCCGGCGCTGCCGTCATTTTGCGTATGGCCGCAGGCAAAGTAACGCACGCCAGTATCGGCCTGACCAATGTGGCGCCGACCGCGCTGCGCGCTAGCGCCGCCGAAGCGGCGCTGGTGGGCCAGCCCCTGACCGAGGCCACCATCAACCTGGCAGCCGCTGCGGTGCGCTCTATTTGCGACCCAGCCGAAGACCTGCGCGGTGATGTGGAATACAAAACCGCCATGGCCGGTGAGATGTGCAAACGTGCCATCCGCGCCGCTGCCGCCCGCTGCGCCTAAACCTTACCCGATCCGGAGAACACTGCTATGAGCAAAAAAATCGTATCCCTGCACGTCAATGGAAAACAAGTGGAAGAGGCGGTCGAGCCGCGTACGCTGCTAGTCCATTTTCTGCGTGAAAAAATGAACCTGACCGGCGCCCACATCGGCTGCGAGACCGGCCACTGTGGTGCCTGCACCGTGGACATCGACGGCCAGTCCGTGAAGTCCTGCACGCACCTGGCGGTGCAGTGCGAAGGCAGCGAAGTCAAAACCGTCGAAGGCCTGGCCAGCGGCGGCGTGCTGCATGCGCTGCAAGACGGCTTTTACAAAGAGCATGGCCTGCAATGCGGCTATTGCACCCCGGGCATGCTGATGCGCGCTTACCGCCTGTTGCAAGACAACCCCAACCCCACCGAGCAGGAAGTGCGCGTGGGCATGTCGGGCAATTTGTGCCGCTGCACCGGCTACCAAAACATCGTCAAATCGGTTTTGCACGCCGCAGCCGCGCTGCGCGATGCCCAACCCGTCGCCGCTTAACACCCCAGACCGAAGGAGACCTTCATGAACGCACCCCTGAGTGACCGCGAAAAAGCCCTGATGGGCATGGGCGATTCACGCCTGCGCAAGGAAGACGCCCGCTTTATCCAAGGCAAGGGCAATTATGTCGATGACATCAAGCTGCCCGGTATGGTGCATATGGACATCGTGCGCGCTTCGGTAGCGCATGCGCGCATCAAGCGCATCAACAAAGAAGCTGCGCTCAAGATCCCCGGCGTGATCGCTGTCTTGACCGCTGACGATTTGAAGCCGCTCAAACTGCACTGGATGCCCACGCTGGCTGGCGATGTGCAAGCGGTATTAGCCGATGAAAAAGTGCACTTCCAAATGCAAGAAGTCGCGGTAGTGATTGCCGAAGACCGCTACAGCGCAGCCGATGGCGTCGAAGCCGTGGAAGTGGAATACGAAGAACTCGAAGCGGTGGTCGACCCGTTTGAAGCACGCAAGCCCGGCGCACCGGTGCTGCGCGAAGACCTGGCCGGTAAAACCGAAGGTGCGCACGGCAAGCGCTACCACCATAACCATATCTTTACCTGGGAAGCCGGCGACAAAGCGGCTACCGATGCGGTGTTTGCCAGCGCGGCGGTGACGGTGTCGCAAGACATGCACTACCCGCGCGTCCACCCCTGCCCGCTGGAGACCTGTGGCGCGGTCGCGTCCTTTGACCCGATTCGCGGTGAACTCACCACCTACCTCACCAGCCAGGCGCCGCATATTGTGCGCACCGTGGTGTCCATGCTCTCGGGCATCCCCGAGTCGAAAGTGCGCATTATCTCGCCCGACATTGGCGGCGGCTTTGGCAACAAAGTGCCGATTTACCCCGGCTATGTCTGCGCCATCGTGGCCTCCATCGTGCTGGGCCGCCCGGTCAAGTGGGTGGAAGACCGCATCGAGAATTTGTCCTCCACAGGCTTTGCCCGTGACTACCACATGAGTGGCGAGCTGGCCGCCACCGCCGACGGCAAAATCTTGGCGCTGCGCACCAATGTGATTGCCGACCACGGCGCCTTTGACGCCTGTGCCGACCCGACCAAATTTCCGGCCGGTATGTTCCATATCTGCACCGGCAGCTATGACATCGCCAATGCGTATTGCAAAGTCGATGGCGTATACACCAACAAAGCCCCCGGTGGAGTGGCCTACCGCTGCTCCTTCCGGGTTACCGAAGCGGTGTACTTGGTCGAGCGCATGGTCGATGTGCTGGCGCAAAAACTGGGCATGGACAAGGCCGAAATTCGCGCGAAAAACTTTATCAAGCGCGAACAGTTTCCCTACCACTCGGCAATGGGCTTTGACTACGATTCGGGCGACTACCAAACCGCCTTGGACAAAGTGCTCGACGCCGTGGACTACAAAGCACTGCGCGCTGAGCAAGCGGTTAAACGCGCCGACCCAAACTGCCCCACGCTCATGGGTATCGGCCTGGTGACCTTTACCGAAGTGGTGGGTGCAGGCCCATCCAAAATCTGCGACATCCTGGGTGTGGGCATGTTTGACTCCTGCGAAATCCGGGTGCACCCCACAGGCAGCGCGATTGCACGTATGGGCACGATCTCGCAAGGCCAAGGCCATCAGACCACCTACGCACAAATCATCGCCACCGAGCTGGGTATTTCTTCGGAAATCATCCAGGTCGAAGAGGGTGATACCAGCACCGCGCCTTATGGCCTGGGCACCTATGGCTCGCGCTCGACCCCGGTAGCCGGCGCGGCGATTGCCATGGCAGCGCGCAAAATTCACGCAAAAGCCAAGAAAATTGCAGCGCATTTGATGGAGGTGAGCGAAGCCGATCTGGAATGGGAAATCGACCGCTTCAAAGTGCGCGGCGACGATGCCAAGTACAAGACCATGACCCAGATTGCCTGGGCCGCTTACAACAGCCCGCCGCCCGGCTTGGAGCCAGGGCTGGAAGCCGTGCATTACTACGACCCGCCTAACTTCACTTTCCCCTTTGGTATTTACCTCTGCGTGGTGGACATCGACAAGGGCACGGGCGAGACCAAAATCCGCCGCTTCTATGCGCTGGACGATTGCGGCACCCGCATCAACCCCATGATCATCGAAGGCCAGATCCATGGCGGTCTGACCGAGGGCTATGCCGTGGCGATGGGTCAACTGCTGTCCTTTGACAAGCAAGGCAATATTCAGGGCAACTCGCTGATGGACTATTTCCTACCCACCGCCGTAGAAACACCGCATTGGGAAACCGACCACACGGTAACGCCTTCGCCGCACCACCCCATCGGTGCCAAAGGCGTGGCCGAGTCGCCGCACGTAGGCAGCATCCCCACCTTTACCAGCGCCATGGTGGACGCTTTTGCACACTTGGGCGTGACGCACTTCAACATGCCGCATACCGCTTACCGCGTATGGCAACAACTGAAGAAGTCGGGCGTTAACACCTGACACGCGGCTTTGCACCAACCCAGGGCCGGTGCGCGTAAGCGCACCAGCCCTTTTCCTTTTTTTAAACAGTAGAAAGTGCGCGCATGGAAGTCGTGATTGAAAAGCAGTACCCGGTGAGTGCGGGCATCCCCGCAGCCTGGGCCGTGTTGTCGGATATGCATGCCCTGGCCACTTGCATGCCCGGTGCGCAAATTACCGAAGACATTGACGCCACCCACTTCAAAGGCGGTGTGCGCGTCAAGGTCGGGCCCGCCGTGGCTGCATTTGCCGGCACGATTGAAATTCTGGCGCTGGACGCGGCCACGTACACCCTCAAAATGTTGGGCAAAGGCGCGGACAAAGGCGGCTCTTCCGCATCCATGGAATTGACCGCTTCTTTGCTGCCGGGCGAGAACGGCCATTGCGTTTTGGCCGGCCATGCCGCAGTGATCGTGAACGGCAAATTCGCGCAGTTTGGCGGGCGCATGATGAACTCGGTATCCGACATGATCCTGGCGCAGTTCGCACAGGTGTTTTCACAAAAAGCGCAGGCCTTGCAGGCCAGTACGGCTGCGGGCCCGGCGGACGCGGACGGCTCACCTGCCGCTGAAGATCAGCTGCATCAGGCCAGCCCCGGTGCCGCAGCGCCCAGTGCCCCGGCCGCACCGTTGGTGGCGACCGAGTTCAATGCGCTGGGTCTGGTTTGGTCCTTGGTCAAGCAATTTTTTGCCGGGCTGTTCGGCAAAAAGCCTTAGGCATGGGTCAGACAGCTTTGCCGCCTAGCCCACAGGGCTTGCGCGAGCAATTATTTAGCGCCGGCTATATCGCCGATGAGGACGTGGCCAGCCTGGTCTGGATGGCTTTGTCGCTGGAGCGGCCCATGCTGATCGAGGGCGAGGCCGGTGTGGGCAAGACGGCGATTGCCGCGGCCTGCGCGCGGGCTTTGGGCCGCCCGCTGCTCCGTTTGCAATGCTATGAAGGCCTGGACCTAGGCCAAGCGGTGTATGAATGGAATTACAGCCGCCAGTTGCTGGAAATTCGCCTGACCGAAGCGGGTTCGGGCGGTGCCACCACAGGGGTCGCCGGTAGCGCTCAAGAGGCCCTGCGCAGCAATTTGTTTTCTGAAGAGTTTTTGCTGCAACGCCCTTTGCTGCAAGCCATACGCAGCGAAGTACCTTGCGTCTTGCTGATTGACGAGATCGACCGCGCAGACGAGGCCTTTGAAGCGTTTTTGCTGGAGATGCTGTCGGAATTTCAGATCAGTATTCCCGAATTGGGCACCCTGAGCGCACGCAGCAAACCGTTGGTGGTGCTAACCAGCAATGGCACCCGCGATTTATCGGACGCGCTGCGTCGCCGCTGCCTGTTTCATTACCTGGACTTTCCTAGCCTTGCGCGCGAAATGCACATTGTGCGCACGCTCGTGCCCGAAGCGGCGAGCCGCCTGGTGGAAGAGTCCGTGGCCTTTGTGCAGCGCCTGCGCAAAGAGGACCTGGACAAAACGCCCGGCATTGCCGAAACCCTGGACTGGGTGCGCGTGCTCTTCAAACTCGGCCTCCAAGAGTTGCCGCAAGACCCAGCGCTGCTCAGCCATTCGCTGGCTGCGCTGCTGAAAACGCGCAATGACCGCTGGGGCGTGACGCCCGAGCGCGTGGCCAAGCTGATAGACGGCCCGCGTATCGGCCAGGACGTGGGCGTGGCCGGCGGCTTGAAGTAAATAGGTACTCGGTCATGCTGCCCACCGCGACCGACCCGCGCCAGCAACTGGCTGATTTCGCGCACTACTTGCGCGAACACGGCTTTGCCTTGGGCTTTGCCGAAATCAATCTGATGCTGCGCGCCGCCAGCGCTTTGCCGCTGGCGCAGTGGAAACGCACCGAGGCCTTATGGCGCGCGATTGCCAGCGGCAGCCAGGCGCAATGGGCCAAGTACCCGGATTTGCACCAGGCCTTCTGGTTTCCGCACAAGGTGCGTGGCACCACGCGCACCTCGGGCCTGCAACACAAGCCGCGCCATTTACAGCAACTGGTGCAGCAAATGCACCAGGACATGGCGCAACAAGCAGGCAACGCGCCGCCGGGCCAGCCGCAATCCAGTCTGGGCCAGGCCGACGATGCGGCGGTGGGCGACAGCGAGACCGGCAGCGAAAGCCAGCGTGCCCAAGCCGGTGCCAGCCGCCATGCCGCGCCCGATGAGCGCGATTTTGCGGACTGGCTGCCCGGGGATTTGGACCGCTTTGAACCCCTGGTGCGCGCACTCAAGCGGCGTATGCACACGCAACTCACGCGCCGTCGCCAGCATGACTTGCACGCGGGCGCAGTGCATCTGCGCCGCTCCATGCGCGCGGCCCTGGCCAGCGGCGGCGAGCTGATTGCCCTGCACCGCACCCAAGCGCGCCGCCGCACCCCACGGGTGGCGGTGTTGGTCGATGTCAGCCGCTCGATGGAAGTGCATGCGCAATTTTTTCTGCGCCTGAGCCGCGCTTTTGTGGAAGTGCTGCAAGCGCGGGCCTTTGTGTTTCATACGCGCTTGGCCGAAGTCACGCCACTCATGAAACAGCGCAGCGAACGGGTGCAGGAAAAAATCAACGCCGTCACCTTCGGCTTTGGCGGCGGCACGCGCATTGCATCATGCTTGCAAGAAGCGGTGGACTTGCACATGGGCCGCTGGTTGCGCCGCGGCGATGTGTTTTTGGTCTTTAGCGATGGTTACGACACCGACCCACCAGAGGCTCTGGGCGACTTGCTGGCGCGCCTGCATGCGCGCGGCGTGCGCGTCTGCTGGTTGCACCCGACCAGAGAGCTGCCGCAATCCGAAGCCATGCAAGGTGCGCTACCCAATATCTACCGCGCTATGCCGGCCCATAATCTGGTCAGCCTGGCGCGCCTGCCCGACTTGCTGCGCAGCACACTTTTTTCCACCCACACACACAAGGCCTAAGCATGGGATGTTTACTCAAACAAGGTGGCGGACTCTATGCCCGCTTGCGCATTGGCGCCGTGCTGCTGGCCGCCGGCCAGGGCAGCCGCATGGGCGGTGTCGCCAAGTCGCTGATCACGCTGCAAGGCGTGCCCCTGATCAAACGCCAGTTGATTGCGTTGAGCGGCGCCGGGGTCGATGAAGTGGTGGTGGTTACCGGCTATGCGCGCGATGCGGTGGAGGCCAGTATTGCGTCCTTTCCTGTGACCTTGGCCTACAACCCGGACTTTGCGCTGGGCCAGCAGAGCTCGGTGCGCTGCGGCCTGAATGCTTTGCGCGGTAATTTTGATGCGGTGCTGGTGGCCCTGGCGGACCAGCCGCTGTTAGGCGCTGCCGATTTGACGGAGTTGATCGCTGCCTTCAAAAAACGCGCTAGCGGCCATGTGCTGGTGCCTATGGTCGATGGGCAGCGCGGCAACCCCTTGGTGATGGACGAGGTAGCGCTGGCCGACATCCG
>CANNEW010000084.1 GCA_947503685.1 Comamonadaceae bacterium
TGCACGATGTCGCCGAAGGCCGGGGTGTAGGTGAGTTCCAAGTCGCGCGGGCGTGGAAGGTCAATGTCGCGTCGCACCAAAAAACGGCCCGGGCTCTTGCTCATGACATACACGGTGTCTGCCAGAAAAACCGACTCGCGCAAATCGTGTGTTACCAGCACGACATTAAATCGCTGTGCGCTCCACAGGTCGCGCAGGATGCACCACAGCTCTTCTTTGGTGAACGCATCGAGCGCGCCGAAGGGTTCGTCGAGCAAGAGCATTTGCGGTTCGTGGATGAGGGCGCGGCAAATACTGGCGCGCTGTTGCATGCCGCCCGACAGTTGCCAGGGAAATTGTTTTTCGTAGCCTACCAGCCCCACGGTTTTGAGTAAATCCATCGCGCGGGCTTCGTATTCGGCGCGCCGCGCTTTGAACTGCGAGCGGTACGGCTCCACGATTTCCAAAGGCAGCAGTACATTGTCCAGGGTAGTGCGCCAGGGCAGGAGCGAGGGCGACTGAAAAGCCATACCGCTTATCTTGAGCGGCCCGTTCACCGGCTTTCCATCGACATGGATGCTGCCTTTGCTAGGTTTCTTCAGGCCGGTGGTCAGCTTCATAAACGTCGATTTGCCGCAGCCCGAAGGGCCAACGATCGCAATGAATTCACCGCGCTGCACTTGCAGGCTGATGTCTTCCACGGCAAACGTTTGCTGGGCTAAAAGCTCGTCGTTATAGGCCAGCCAAACTTTCTGGAAATCCAGAAAAGGTGCTGCCTTGGGGCTGTCGCTAGAAGGCATTTATTTTTTGGCAGCCGGCTTGGGCGAGGGCAACACATCCAGCTCTTTGGCGCTGGGTAGAAAATTGCCGTTCCACACCGCGTCTGGATTCACGCGGGTTTTGGTGTTGAAGGCGTCAGACACCTGGGACGCCATCAGTGACAAGCGTCCGGGCTTGACCTGCCCAAAGCCTTCGGCCCGCGCTTCTGGGCTGTTGATCACCGTGTCGATGGCCAGCTTCAGGCGACGGGTTTCCAATTCGGCGTTGATGATGCCGTCGCGTGCCTTGACGGTTTCAACCGCTTGCTCGGGGTTGGCAATCACGTCTTTCATGCCTTTGGCAAACGCGGTCAAAAAGGCTTTGATCGCAGCGGGATTTTCTTGCAACAGTTTGGGCGAGACGATGATGGCGTTGCCATACAGGCGCACGCCGTATTGGGGGTAGGGCAGCACCACCACGTCCTCGGCTTTCACACCACGCGCCTCGATGTTGAGTAGCGAGGTAAAGGTAAAGCCGGTGATGGCGTCCACATCGCCGCGCACCAGCATGGTCTCGCGCAGTGGTGGGTCCATGGCGGTCCAGTTCACTGCGCCCACGCTATTGGCCTTGGCAAAAATGGGAAAGGCGCGCCGGCCCGCGTCAAAAACGGGGGCGCCGAGCTTTTTGCCCGTCAGGTCCGCCGGGCTTTTGATGCCAGATTTCTTCAACGCCATGACCGAGGCTGGCGTGTTGTTGTAAACCATCATGACCGCTACCGGCTTGTTCGGCGCGTCCGGGTTATTGGCGTGGAACTCCATGAGCGCAGCCAGGTCGGCAAAGCCAATGTCATAGGCGCCTGAAGCTACCCGGGTGACGGCGCCGCCGGAGCCATTGCCCGCATCAATCGTGACGTCCAACTTGGCATCTTTGAAATAGCCTTTCGCAGCAGGCACTAAACAAAGCCGCCGGGCCTTCAAAGCGCCAGTCCAACTGAAACTTAAGTGCCGTGGTTACAAAGCCGCCGGGCCTTCAAAGCGCCAGTCCAACTGAAACTTAAGTGCCGTGGTTTGCGCCAAGGCAGCGCTGGCGCTGGCGGCGAGGCTAAGGGCGATAAGCAGGGGTCGAATGAGTCCTCGCATGGGTTTTCCTAATAGTGAAAAAGTACAGATGCCTATCGCAGTGTGCACGCCCACTTTAGGTGGAGAACATTATGCCAAGGGCAAGCGATCGGTGCGGATTTTGCACCATGCAAGACAGGGCACTACTTCGGTGCATGCGGCCTCACTTACCTTAGCGGCTTCGCAGGCACAATCGGCGTATTACTACATTCGTTGGAACGGGACACTATGTCTTGGTGGAACTGCTTCGCTGGCGCTTTGCTGCGCCTGTTTTCGCGCCTGCTTGTGCCCCTGGCGCTATTGGCTTTGTGGAGCGCATGCACCGCAAGCGCCCAAGCTTGGGGTATACAGGGCCACCAGGTGGTGGCCGCCATGGCATGGCAAGGCCTCAAGCCCGCCGCCCGCGAACAGGCCGCACGCTTGCTGGCCCTGGAGCCTGGGCAAACGCTGGTCTCGGTGGCCACCTGGGCGGATGAAACCCGCGACGCGAGTACCGCCCCATGGCACTACCTGAATTTTCCGCGTGGCGTGTGCCAATTTGACGCCGCGCGCGATTGCCCAGATGGGCAATGTGTGGTGGCAGCGATCGAGCGGCAAGCCGCCGTGCTGGCCTCTACGGCTAGCGATCCAGAGCGCTTAAAAGCCCTGAAATACCTGGTTCATTTTGTAGCGGATTTGCACCAGCCCTTGCATGCCGGCTACCGCGATGACCGAGGTGGCAATACGGTGCAATTGCGTTTTTTGATGCAGGCAAGCAATTTGCACGCCTTGTGGGACAGGGGTCTGCTCGATCGACTGGACTTGAACAACACGGCGCTTGCTGCCGCAGCGCTAGCCCAGCCGGCGGTGCCCGAGCCGAGCAGCAGCTCGGGGGAGTTGGCGATCGCCATCGCCGAGGAGTCCTGCCGCATCGTGGCCCAGCCTGGCTTTTATCCGCAAGGTGATCCCAGTGAGGCCTATGCGGCGCGCATGACCCCTGTGGTGCTGCGGCGCCTGGCCTTAGCTGCAACCCGCTTGGCGGTCATTTTGAATCAGGCTTTACCCTGAGCTTGCATGGGGGAGAAGGAGCCGCTTACTTTGGGTTTCTAGGGCAGGCGCTGTATCAGCCATACGCAGGCCAAAGCAGCAGCTGCCCCTAGGGTGACTCTTTGGATCCATTCCAGGGCCAGGGCTTGTTTGTTGCGCCGCAGCCATCCGAGGAGCAAGAACACGACGGCGGCAATGGCAATTTGAATTGCTTCGATGCCCAGGTTAAAGCCCACCAAGCTCAGTATCAGATGGTTTTGGTCCAGGCCGATGGCTTGTAGCGATGACGCAAAGCCCATGCCGTGCACCAGTGCGCAGCCAAATACCAAGGCCATGCGTTGCCAGACAGGCGCATTCGTCGCCTGTTTTCGCCGCCGGTAATCAAAGAGTGCCATCAAAATTATGGTCAGTGCAATGGCGGGTTCGGCAAGCGCGGGCGCCACAGACCAGTCAGCTAGCACACTGGCAGCGAGCGTGGTCGCGTGGCCCAGCGTAAATGCGCTCAATGTCAGAACCAGTGCCGCCCAGCCGGTCCCGGCGGCTAAGACCACCAGCAAGAAAAGGAGATGGTCCGGTCCGTCCAGAATGTGCTGCGCGCCCAACACCGCATAGTCGGTCAGCACCTGAGCGGACGGCGGGAACAGTGCATGGCTGGGGTGCTCGCGGCTGAAATAGATGACCTGGCGCTCAAGCGGCGCTCCATGCTTGCCCGATCGCGTGACGGTCGCTTCAATCTTGGACCCCTGAGGCGCTTGGCCCCACAGGCCTATGCCCCAGTGCTGAGGTTGCGCTTGCGAGCGCAAGCTGTATTTTCCTAGCGCGATGACGGTAAGGGCTTGTTCCGGCGCTTCATGGGGAATATCAAAGTTAAGCAGCATCGCCTCCAAGCCAAGCGGGCCTTGGGCGTCGCTGACTTGGACCGAGGTACGCACAGCCTGCTCCAGTTGGGCTTGATGCGCGCGCAGTTCGGCGATGGACAACTTACCATCGCCATCGTCATCCATTGCCAAGCCGGAAAAGGCATCGCTGGGCAGGGACAGCACCATGTAGGCACCGTCCTGCGTAATGTTCAGCGTTGCCCGCTGCACGGCCATAAGATGGGCCTGCGCCGCTGGCAGGGCGCAAATGCCGATGAGCAGCAGTGCGCGTCCCAAGGATGCTATGCGTTTTCCCTGCTGCCTCGACCAGGACTGGGAGTTCAACTCAGCTTGCCTTTGATGCAGCGCTGCAAATAGGGGTAGCTTTCGGTGGCTACATAGTAGTAAATACCTTTGGGGAACTCTGGCGTCACGCCGGTGCGGCCATTGCACTCATCCAAATCGCCTCCATTGGCTGCGCTATAGGCCCAGTCATTGCGAAAGGTGCCCAAGGGGAAAACGCTCGCTAAGGGTCGGGTGCTCATAGTGGTGGCGCTTGAATTGGGCTTGTAATTGCCTTTAAGAAGTACCAGGCCTGAGCTTGCATCATCGGCAGTTTTGTAGCCGTATTTGTAATAAATCGGAAAGCCATCCGCGGCCCAGCCGACGATCTGCATTTTGTTGCCTAGGCCATTGCTCTCGCTACCGCCCATAGCGCTATAAACGCCGGCGGGAGCGCCGTGGTAGTGGTACTCACCGGTAGGTTGCACGTGGGCGTTGTTGCTGTCTGCACCAAAATTGAAGGGGCTATTGGGGACGATGGCTTCCAGACTCCAGGCGCCACCGCCAAGATAAGTGCATTGGGCGCCCGCGCCTTGGGTGGCCGCCGAGCTGGCGTTATTGCTGCAGGCGCCGCCGGTGTTAGGGTCGAACTTCACGCCGTTGAGCGCGTAGCCGATGATGGGCACCGTTTGCACGGAAGACACACTGGGGGATATCGTGGTCGATTGGCTGGCGTTGTAAGTGGCTATGGTGTTGGGGTTGTTGGCATTGGGAAAACTACCGACCGTGTGGTTGGGGATGCAAACTACCGACCGTGTGGTTGGGGATGCCGTTGGCCACCAAAGTACGCTGGGTGCTAGTGCATGACCAGGTAAATTGAAAGGGAAGGCTGCTATTGGCCGCTACGTTGGTGACGGTGTTACCGTTCCCGCTCAGGGTGCATAGCACGACAGCGGTGGGGTAAGTGGTGCCTGTGGAGCCACCGGTGTCGGTGCTTGAAGAACTGCTGCCACCACCACAAGCGCTGAGTGACAACGTTATTGCAAGGGCTGCAGCGCTTAAAAACCAGTGAGCAGGTAGGGTGTGTTTTGTTGCTTTCAATGCGGGTCTCCGTGGTCGTCATGGTGCGGGCTGGGTGCGACATAATCGTCGGCACTTAAGGTGATCGCGTGGGTGGCGATTATTTCGTATTTGGATGAAAAAATTATGATGAAAATGGTAAGGCTCGGTAAGGCTCGGTAAAGCTCGGTAAAGACGATTTGCATTCTATTGGCCTATGACACATATTCAAAAAACCGTTCTCCTGACCGGCGCTGCCGGCAACCTGGGTCGTGCTTTGGCACAGATGTTTGCGCACGATGGCGCTAATTTGGTGCTATTGGATCGCAGTCCCCTGAGCGACACAGCGCTTGCAGCCCTGGAGCCTGCGCTGTGCCTGCCCATCGCGCTTGATTTGTGCGATGCAGGCCAAGTGCATGAAGCGATCGAACAAGCGATAGCGCGCTTTGGCCGCATTGATGTTTTGTGCAATTTGACCGGTGGCTTTGCCATGGGCCAAACAGTGTATGAAACCAGCGATAGTGCCTGGGATGTGATGCAGGATATCAATGTGCTGACGCTGCGTAATACGGCCCGCGCTGTGGTGCCGCAGATGTTGCTTCAAGGCGGCGGCAAGATCGTCAACGTGGGCGCCTACTCCGCACAACGCGGCTTGGCCGGCATGGGTGCTTACATCGCCGCCAAGAGCGAAGTGCTGCGTATCACGGAGGCCATGTCCGCCGAGCTGCGCATGAAAAACATCAACGTCAATTGCGTGCTGCCGACCATATTGGACACGCCGCAAAATCGCGCCGACATGCCCGATGCCGACCCCACGCGTTGGGTCCACCCGCAAGATTTAGCACGCGTCATCGCCTTCCTGGCATCTGATGCCGCCCGCGCCATCCACGGCGCCGGTGTCCCGGTAACCGGTTTAAGTTAAACCGGCTTTACGTTTGGTGGCGCAGGCTTGACAAGGTGGCGCCGGGGCTGATGTATTCCGGATCGGTCAGCACATGAATCAGCGTAGGCCCATGGGCTGAGAAGCCTTGCAAGATGGCCGCTTGCAGTTCGGCCACGCTGTGCGCGCGCAGGCCCTGGGCACCAAAGGCGCGGGCCAGGGCGGCGAAGTCCGGGTTGTTGTCCAGCGCGGTGCCGTGGACGCGGCCGGGAAACCATTTTTCTTGGTGCATGCGGATGGTGCCGTACATCTGGTTGTCAAAAACTACGATCACGATGGACAGCGCCAACTGGACCGCCGTGGCCAGCTCGTGGGAACTCATCATGAAGCATCCGTCTCCCGCCAGACATAGTACCGGGCGCTGTGGATGCGCCAACTTGGCGCCGATGGCTGCGGGCAGGCCGTAGCCCATGGCGCCGCTGGTGGGAGCAATCTGGCTGCCATAGCTGTGGTAGCGGTAGTAGCGGTGCGCCCAGGCGGCGTAATTGCCCGCGCCGTTGCTGATGATGACATCGTCCGGCAAAGCCTCATTGAGCGCCAACCAGGCTTGTGCCATATCGATGGTGCCGTCTTGACAGGCGCTGGCCGGACGCGGGCCGCTAAAGGCCTTATAACCGGCACGCAAGGCCTGCACATGGGGGGCAAAACCTGCGGGCAGGGTAGCGGGCACCGTCAGCGCTGCCAGGCTGTGGGCCAAGGCCGGCATGCTGCTCAACATGGCAAGGTGCGGGCGGTACACCCGGCCCAATTCCTCGGCGCAGGGCATGGCATGCACCAGGGTTTGTTGAGGCTGCGGAATATCGATCAGGCTGTAGCCCTGGCTGGGCACTTCGCCCATGCGGGCGCCTAGCAAAATCAAGAGGTCCGCCTCTTTGACAGCGCGCAGCAAGCCCGGGTCCGCGCCCAGGCCGAGCAGGCCGACGTAGTGCGGGTCGCGGTGGTCAAACAAATCCTGCCGCCGAAAGGAGCAAGCCACCGGCAAACCTGTAGCGTGCACAAAGCGGCGCAGCGCGGCCACCGCCTGCGCGTTCCATCCACTGCCGCCTAGCACCAGCAGCGGCTTTTGGGCCACTAGTATCCATTGCATCAGCGTCGCCAAATCGCTAGCTTGTGGCGCACTGGCCGGAGCCGCAGCCGCCATTGCAGCGTTTGGCGGCTGGGCTACCGCTTCGCTCAGCGCGTCTTCGGGCAAGGCCAACACCACCGGCCCCATGCGCCCTGAAAGCGCCGTGTGAAAAGCCCGATGCACCATTTCACCCATGCGCTCGGCCTGGTCAATCTGCGCCACCCATTTGCTGACCGGGCCAAACATGCTGCGGTAGTCCACCTCCTGAAAAGCGCCCCGCTCCATAAAGTGCCTGCTCACCTGCCCGATAAACAAAATCAGCGGCGTCCCGTCCTGAAAGGCCGTATGCAGGCCGATGGATGCCTGGCTGGCCCCGGGTGCGCGGGTCACAAAACACACGCCCGGTTTGCCGCTGGCTTTGGCATAGGCCTCGGCCATAAAGGTGGCCGAGCCTTCGTGGCGGCACACGATCAGGCGCACCGAGTCGCGGTGGTCGTACAGCGCATCCATAGCGTCCAAAAAACTTTCGCCGGGCACGCAAAAAACGGTGTCCACGCCCTGGGCAAGCAGGGCGTCCATGCGCTCGGGCTGGTCAATCTGCGCCACCCATTTGCTGACCGGGCCAAACATGCTGCGGTAGTCCACTTCCTGAAAAGCGCCGCGCTCCATAAAGCGCCTGCTCACCTGCCCGATAAACAAAATCAGCGGCGTCCCGTCCTGAAAGGCCGTATGCAGGCCGATGGATGCCTGGCTGGCCCCGGGCGCCCGGGTCACAAAACACACGCCCGGTTTGCCGCTGGCTTTGGCATAGGCCTCGGCCATAAAGGTGGCCGAGCCTTCGTGGCGGCACACAATCAGGCGTACCGTGTCGCGGTGGTCGTACAGCGCATCCATAGCGTCCAAAAAACTTTCGCCGGGCACGCAAAAAACGGTGTCCACGCCCTGGGCGAGCAGGGCGTCAATCAGCAGGCGCGCGCCTGTACGGTGGGTGAGGGTGGTCATAGGTGCCGGTTCCTGTTCGGGTGCTGCCTGCGGCCTGGCGGGCCTGCGTCTGCTGCACGCGGGTGGTATTGTGTCACCGCACACTATGATCGGCATCGCGCAGAGTTGGCACCAAGATAGCCGATTCGCGCGGCGCCATTGCTTTACGTCAAGCCAGGCCTTAAACGGGTGGGCTTGCAGAGCATCGGTCTGTGTCACTTATGAGGAGAAATGAATATGTTGCAACGCGTACGCTCTTTAATTTTTTCGCTTTTACCTCTGTTGCTGGCCGCCACCGCGCCCTTCGCAGCCTGGGCCCAAGGGGCCTGGCCCAACAAGCCGGTAAAAATTGTGGTTCCCTTTGCACCCGGCGGTACCACCGACATCCTGGCCCGCGCCGTAGCGCCTGAATTGGCCAAAGCGTTTGGCCAGTCCTTCGTGATTGAAAACAAGGGCGGCGCCGGCGGCAATATCGGCACCGAAATCGTGGCCCGCGCAGCGCCCGATGGTTACACCTTGCTGATGGGAACGGTGGGCACGCACGGCATCAATAAGTCGCTCTATGCCAAGTTGTCTTACGACCCGCAAAAAGACTTTGCCCCCATCACCCTGGTCGCCGGAGTGCCCAATGTGATGGTGATGAACGCTGAAAAAGCCAAGGCGCTGGGCATCAACACGGTGCCCGATTTCATCGCCTACGCACGTAAAAATCCCGGCCGGCTCAACATGGCTTCCAGCGGCAACGGTACCTCAATTCACATGGCGGGTGAATTATTCAAGTCCATGACCGGCACCTTCATGACGCATATCCCCTACACCGGATCGGCCCCGGCTTTCCTACACCGGATCGGCCCCGGCTTTGATGGGACTGGTTTCTGATCAAGTGGACGTGATGTTCGACAACTTACCCTCGTCCATGGCCCTGATCAAAGCGGGCAAGCTCAAAGCGTTTGCGGTGACGTCCAGCCAGCGTTCGGGCGCGATGCCGGACATGCCTACCATCGAAGAGGCCGTACCGCTCAAAGGTTTCGAGGCCAGTAGCTGGTTTGGCTTGTTAGCGCCAGCAGGTACGCCGCCCGACATTGTCAAGGCGCTGCAACGCGAAACCGCCAAGGCCCTGAACTCGCCCGCTATCAAAGAAAAACTGCTGGCCCAAGGTGCGATTCCCAGCGGTAATACGCCCGAAGAATTTGCCGCCCTGATTGACGCGGAAATTAAAAAATGGGCGCCGGTGGTAAAGAATTCTGGCGCGCGGGTGGACTA
>CANNEW010000085.1 GCA_947503685.1 Comamonadaceae bacterium
TTCGATGCTGGCTTGTTGTGTCACGCCATTTACATCGGTCGCTGAGCCAAAGCGGTAAGGCACACCGCGCCCGCCCATGGCAATGCGGCCTTCTCGCGTGCGCTGCGCATAGCCATAGGTGTGCGCCGCATCGCCCAAAAGCTCGTGCCCGCTCCAGCCGATTTCGTCCCACAGCGCGGCGGGCAGCGGCTCGGTCATGACCAGCGCGCTATTCATCGGCATCCATTGGCGTTTGAGGCCCGGCAGCCCGGCGGTAAAGCCCTCGGTGGCACGCACGATCAAGGGTGCGCGCACCACGCCATGTGCGGTTTGCACGCGGCCCTTGTCTAAACCTATCACCGCGCTTTGCTCGTAGATCGCAACGCCCATACGCTCCACCACATCGGCCAGCCCGCGCACCAGCTTGGCTGGTTGCACGCGCGCCGTGCCGTGGTGCACCAAGCCGCCCATCATCCGGTCTACGCGGATGCCTTGCACACGTGCCCATTGCGCTGCATTAGTCGCTACCCGCAGCGTGTCGGCGCGCACGATATCGGCATCTATGTTTTCGCGCTCTGCCACGGCCAGCACTTCGTCCACCGTGCCATGCATCGCGGTCTCCATGGCGATGACCGCAGCGCGGCTGGAGTTGGCCAGGTATTTCTCACGCGACCAACCAAAGCCCCCGCTCAGCCAACCGCCATTGCGCCCCGAAGCGCCAAAGCCGCAAAACTCTTTTTCTAAGATGGTGACCCGCAAATCCGGCTGTGCGCGCTTGAGGTAATAGGCCGTCCACAAACCGGTATAGCCGCCGCCCACGATGCAGATATCCGCATCCCGGTCGCCGGTTAGTGGAGCGCGATAAGCTGGCAGGCCGCCGATGTCGGCGTACCAGAAGGAGATGTTTCCGTTGGTGGGATGGGGCATGGTGGTTAGCTTACTGTCTGCGCTAAAGCGCTGTGGCTTTTCGAGTTGATTTTTTTGATGATGTAGTGGGCTCGCCGTGGGCCTCCACATAGGAGTCCAGCAAGCGGCGGATCATGCGCTGGTACTGGGTTTGGTGCTTGGAGGCCTCGGCCTTAAAAAAGTCCACACTGCGCTTGCTCAACGCCAGCGTGACTTTCACTCCGTCTTCTCGGTAGGCCAGTTGGCTAGGTGATGGCAGAAAATCTGCCACCACTTGCACATCGCCTAGGGGTTCATTTGTGTAAGCGATTTTCTTTTTCATAGATAGATTTTCCTTTGCGCCAATAACCTGCACCGATGATCCGGATGACGTTATGCCTATAAGTAAAGCGCACCGTCAAAATACCGCCGCCAACCTCGCCCATGCAGTAAAAGCGATCTTCCGCCGCGCTGTGCGCCAGGTCTTTGGCGATGATGCGGCGCGGATCAGCAAACGCAAATTGCGCTTCGTGGAACGCGACTTGATGCTTAACTTGGTTTTCGGTATCTTTGTTGGCATCCCATTCGAAATTTACTGAGACCATCGCCAGATCGTAACATTTGTATGGGTAAATAACCATACCTAAATATGGAAATTAGCGTTCCCGGAAATTCTGATGGTCAGCGTTTATGCAAGGAACGCTAACCCATTCAAGGCAGCGCTTCGTATTAGCCTTTGTCTTTTTTCGCGCCAACCTCGGGTAAACCCCGTAGCGCTGCCCCCCCCCCGCACAATATAGTTGTCAAAATAGCAATTCTTGCCAAGGGATGAAGGTCTATGTTGTTCCGCCAGGAAGTAGCCGCCGCACAAGCAGCACAGTACCTAGGCAGCGTGCGCTTGCAGCGGCCTTGGTCTTATGCTGCGGTGACCAGTGTTGCATTGGCGCTGGCCCTGATGCTGGTGGCCTTTGCCACCTGGGGCGAGGTCAACCGCAAAGCGCGCTTGAGCGGTGTGGTGGTACCTAGCCAGGGCAGCCTCAACATCAGCGCGCCGCAAGCGGGCGTGGTGATGGGCCTACCAGTGCGCGAAGGGCAAAGCGTAAAGGCTGGGCAAGTCTTGCTGGTGCTGCAAACCGAGCGGCAAAGCATGCTGGGCGGCAGTGTGTCAGACACCACCGAGCGCGCAGCCCAGCAAATTGCCACCCGGCTGCAAACCCTGTCCACCGAGCGCACGCTGCGCGAACTGCAAACCCGCCAACGCGAGCAAGTGCTAGACGATAGGCTGCGCACCACCGCGCAGCAACTGCGCCAAGCTGAAGAAGAGTCCGCTCTGCAAGCGCGCCGGGTGCAACTGGCGCAGACCACGCTGGCGCGCAACCAACAACTGGCCGAGTCCGGCTTTGTGGCCGAAGCCCAAGTACAAGTGCGCCAAGAGGAGCTGATTGACGCCAAAGCCCGCGCCCAAGCCCTGGAGCGCGCGCGTCTTGCCATGTTGCAAGACCAGCAAACCCTGCGCGGCGAGCGCACTGCGCTCAAAGCGCAATTGCAGGCCGACACCAACCAAATAGAGCGCAACCGCGCCAGCCTGGACCAAGAGGCCAGCGAAAACGCTGCCCGCAAAACCATGGTGATTAGCGCGCCCTATGCCGGTACCATTACGGCGCTCAACCTCAAAGCCGGGCAGTCCGTCCAAAGCGGGCAGGCCTTGGCAACCCTGGTGCCGCAATCGGACGATAGCGATGCAAGCGGCCCCGGGCCACTACAGGCCCAGCTCTTCGCGCCCAGCCGCACCGCAGGCTTTGTGCGCCCCGGCCAAACCGTGTACTTGCGTTACGACGCCTACCCCTACCAAAAGTTTGGCCTGCACCAGGGCCGCATCACCTCGGTATCGGCCACGCCCTTCGCCCCCAGCGAACTGCCGCCCAACTTGGCCGAACAGCTACTCACCCAAGCGGGCAGCAAAGAAGCGCTGTACCGCGTGAACGTCAGCCTAGACGCCCAAAGCATCCAGGCCTATGGCGAGGCTCTGCCGCTGAAAGCAGGCCTGACGGTGGAGGCAGATGTATTGCAAGAGCGCCGAAAGGTGTGGGAATGGGTGCTGGAGCCGGTGTTGGCGGCTAGGCAGCGGTTGAAGGTTCTACAGGCCAACCCGCAGGGAGTTTGACTGTGGGGCAGCTTGGGAAACGCTTGGGCCGGGCGGTTTGCCGGTCTGTATTTTGTAAAGGGAGTTTGATATGAGAAACCTGACCATTGAGGAAATCGATGAGGTTAATGGCGCGTTAAGTAACGTTGCCATTGGCGCTATTGCGGGAGGAATATGGGGTGGTGGTGCGTACCTCACAGGCGGTGGCGGCTTTACTTGGGGTGGCCTAGGCGTCGGAATCGCCGGTGGCGCAATTGGTGGTGCAATTGGTGGTGCAATTGCGAGTATGGGCGGTTTCTCCTTCGCCTTTTACGGTGGTGGCTTAGGTGTTACAGGCGGCATTGTTGCCAATAAACTGCGGTAATTGCAGTTCGCAATTCAACCCCTGATTTCAAATGGTAGACAATTAATGATTGAAATTTTTGGTCACATATTCTTCGCGCTAGGAGGATTTTTCTTTGCATCAACTATCCTCTATGGAAAACAGCGTGAGCCCTCTGGTATCTATGCGGTTGGTGCCTGGGCTTGCGGTTCGATTTGGATGGTCCTGATCGGGCGAGAGTTAGATCAAAATTTTCTTCTATCAAGCGTTGCGCAAGCTGGGATAGCGTTTCTAGGTTGGCGATTTGGAATTTGGTTGGGGTTGAAGGGTGAGAGTTAAATTAACTCTCGTACACCGAGTTAGGCACCGAAGGCATGGCAGTCACGCGCCTTAGAGTAATAGACCTCGGAATTTGAAATAAGCACCCTGCGTGAACAAGGTGTGAAAACAGAAAGTTTGCACAATCGCCAAGGGTTCCGAGGCGATTGTGCCTTATTGCGTATGACCCCCATCCTCCAATCCGAAGCCGGTGAGTGCGGCCTGGCCTGCCTGGCGATGGTAGCCAAGGCGCATGGCTTGTATCTGGATATGGCCGACCTTCGTCGCCGTTTTCCGCTGTCGCTCAAGGGCAGCAATTTGCAGCAAATCATCGGCTATGCGGCGGCCTTGCAGTTCAGCAGCCGCCCGGTGCGGCTGGAGTTGGACGAGTTGGCGCAGTTGCAGCGCCCCTGCATATTGCATTGGGACTTGAACCATTTTGTGGTGCTCAAGGCGGTGGGGCGGCGCAGCATCACGATCTTGGACCCGGCGGTAGGCCTGCGCAAGCTGCCCTTGGCCGAGGTATCGCGCCATTTCACCGGCGTGGCTTTAGAGCTAACGCCTAATGCCGATTTCAAACCCGCAGACCAACGCCAGCGGGTGGCGCTGTCCGCGCTAACCGGCAAGGTGCTGGGCCTCAAGCGCTCGCTGTTACAAGTGTTTGCGCTGGCGGTGGTGTTAGAGCTGTTTGTAATCTGCGGCCCTTTGTTAAACCAGCTGGTGGTCGATGATGCTTTGGCCACGCATGATGCTGATTTTTTGGTGGTGCTGGTCATCGGCTTTGCTTTGTTGCTGCTGATCGAGACGCTGATTGGCCTGGCCCGCAGTTGGATGGTCATGCGTTTTGGCATGTCGCTGAGCCTGCAATGGGCCAGCAATGTGTTTGCGCACATGGTCAAGCTGCCGATTGAATATTTTGAGAAGCGCCATTTGGGCGATGTGGTTTCCCGCTTTGGTGCGGTGGGCAGCATCCAGCGCACGCTGACTACGAGCGTGCTAGAGGCGGTGCTAGACGGCATCATGGGTTTGGCGGCGCTGGGCATGATGCTCTTGTATTCCTGGAAGCTGGCCGCAGTGGTCTGCGCCGCAGTGCTGGTTTATGGCCTGTTGCGCTGGGCGGCGTATGCGCCGTTTCGCAATGCGGCGGCAGAGCGCTTGGTGATCTCTGCCCGCGAGAACACGCATTTTTTAGAAACCCTGCGCGCCATCAGCCCGCTCAAGCTCTTTGGCCGCGAACAAGAGCGCCGCGCGCGTTGGCAAAACTTGCTGGTCGAAGTGCAAAACCGCGATGTGCGCACCGCCAAACTGAATATCGCTTTTTCCAGCGCCAACACGTTTGTCTTTGGCATAGAAAACCTTCTGGTGTTTTGGCTGGGCGGCCAGATGGTCTTGCAAACCGGCGCCAGCGCAGCGGGGGCGGCGGCGCCTTTCACCATCGGCATGTTGTTTGCGTTTATCAGCTACAAAGGTCAGTTCACCTCTCGGGTGTCGGCGCTCATCAATTACGCAGTCGAAATCCGCATGCTCAGCCTGCACGCCGAGCGCCTGGGCGACATCGTGCTCAGCGCGCCGGAGGTGCACGATATTGCTGACAATTCCTTAAGCCATTTGCCACCCAGCATCGAGCTGCGTGGTGTGAGCTTTAGGTATGGCGATGGCGAGCCCTGGATACTCAAAGATGCAAATTTACGCATTGAAGCGGGCGAACACCTGGCCATCGTCGGCCCCAGCGGTTGCGGTAAGAGCACTTTGCTGAAAGTGTTGTTAGGCCTGCGCATACCGCAAGAGGGCGAGGTCTTGTATGGCGGCATACCGGTGCGCCAGCTGGGTCTTTCCAATGTGCGCCGCTGCATAGGTACAGTGCTGCAAGACGATGTGCTGCTGGCAGGCAGCATTGCCGACAACATCAGTTTTTTTGACGTGCAGCACGACGAGGCGCGTGTTCAGGCTTGCGCGGCGCTGGCCGCCATCCATGAGGACATCGTGGCCATGCCCATGGGTTACCACACCCTGGTCGGCGATATGGGCGCCAGCCTGTCGGGTGGGCAAAAGCAGCGCGTGTTGCTGGCGCGCGCTTTATACAAACAACCCCGCGTGCTGGCCTTGGACGAAGCGACCAGCCACTTAGACCTGGCCAATGAGCAACGCGTCGCCCAAGCTTTGGCCCAAATGCAACTAACCCGCATCCTGATCGCCCACCGCCCTGAAACCATTGCCCATGCGCAACGGGTGGTGCAGGTGCGCCGGGGATTGGTGGTGGAGGCTGCGCTTAGCGACTAGGAAAGGGTAGCGGCGGCAGGCAGGTCGCCGATGCCGGCGTACCAGAAGGAAATGTCGCCGTTGGTGGGGTGGGGCATGGTGGCTAGCTTACTGTGCTGCGAAGGCCGAAGCTTTAACCTAATTTTCAAATTAACTTATTAGGTTAAAATTCTTCTGTGGAAAAAGGCTCACCCCATTGCAAGTTGCCAGCCGTCAAAGCCTTGGTTCAATCCGGTCGGGTCAGGGCTACAGCAAGCGCCTTCGTCGGCGCGCGTGATCTTGGTATCAATGACCTGGCCGGGATATGTGCCATCGTCTTGGCGCTCAACTCCGATGACTTCTACAAGAGCATGACGACCCATGGTGACCATCGCATTTGGCAGGACGTGTACCGTGGCATAACGGCGGACGGTATTGAGGTTTACCTAAAACTCACCGTTATTGATGATCTATTGATTGTTTCCTTCAAGGAGCTATGACTATGAGATGTCCATGCTGCGGCGCGGCAGAATTGACCCAAGACACGCGCGACATACCCTATACCTACAAGGGTGAAACCACCAACATCCCCGAAGTCACGGGTGAGTTTTGCCTTGCATGCGGCGAAGTTGTTTTGGACCGTGCGCACGGCGACCGGTACAGCGAAATGGTGGGCATGTTTCAACGCCAGATAAACGCCGCCTACGTCGATCCTGCGTACATCGCCAAGGTACGCAAAAAGCTTGATCTTGACCAACGGCAGGCGGCAGAACTCTTTGGTGGTGGCGTCAATGCCTTCTCGCGCTATGAGAACGGAAAGACGAAGCCGCCACTGGCCTTGGTTAAGTTATTCAAACTACTGGATCGTCACCCTGATTTACTTGCAGAGGTCAGAGTCGGCTAAATTGCATGCACCCTCTAGAATTGATACCCTTCGCCCCCCGCGAATAGCCCTTAGCCCTCGGAGTCCAAACCATGTCTGATGGCCCAGCTGCCAGCCCCGCTTTGCATAGTGCAGAAGCTGTCCAAGTCGCGTTTGAGTCTGCGGACGCAGGCATCCCCCTAGAAGACGCGTCAGACGCGCCCCAGCCTTTGATGGCTGCTAGCCCTGCCAACACCCTTTCCAAGCCCGCCAGCCACCAAAACCTGGCGCAGCAAATGCAGGTTTTTTTGACGCGCACCGATATTGCGCAAAACCGCAAAAACCGTTTTTATCTGCAGCAGGTGTTTGAGTTGCTCAGCGAGCTGGACCAGCACACCGCACGCCGTGGCCAATTGCAAACTTCCTTGCAGGAAACCGAGGCGCATATTCAGCGCATCCGCCACAGTTTGGTAGAGATCGCCGGCGATTCGGTCGAAGCCGAAAACGAAGCCCTGGCGATTGCCCAGGCGCGCGCCCATTTGGCCGGCTTGTTGCGCGACAAGATTGTGCAGACGTTTGAATGAGAGCAGGGCACATGGTTTTTATTGCTACTTTTTGGCTTGCTGTTGTTAACCTGGTTTTATTGGTCGTGGCGCTGGCGCTGCATCCGGCATCGCTCGAAGGTTTTCATTGGCTGCGCGACTTGCCTTGGGTCTGGTTTGGCACTGAAGTAGGGGGCATGCTCGACATGCGGGCAGTGGACGCCGGCGCGCTGTGGGCTTTGTGGATTTGTGTCAGCGGCGCCTTGTTTGCTGGCTCGGCATTGGCCTATGCCATTTTGCAAACGGGCGGCCAGCCAGCGCCTGCGGCTGCGTTGGCGCAGCCCCCGGTTGCATCTATGTTCAGTGACCTGAGCACCGGCATGCAAGGCCTGGACGGATTCGGCACTGCCGCCATTCCCGCGCTGGCCCCTGCCGCCGAGCTGCCCAGGCACCAACACCCGGCCCATGAAATTCACCTTGCAGATGCCGCGCCAGATGCCCCTGCTGCGCACACCACACCCCAAGCCGACAAAGCCCAGGACATCGCCGCCTCCCTGCAGCAAATCGACCCCCAGCTAAGCGCCAGCTACGACGCCCTGCTGCGCGAACTCGAATCCCCCCGTTCCCTCTAATTGGGGTCAGAACCCAATTAAATTTGCATCCATCGGGCCTAGCAAGAAATCACCCTGCGCGCGCTTTTAATTGGAGTCTGACCCCAATTAATTTTGCCTTGAATTAGGTTCTGACCCCAATTAAGCTGGTGAGTTGGTAGATTGCGTCCATGGCTTCGCG
The DNA here is from genome assembly GCA_947503685.1 of Comamonadaceae bacterium. Lineage (GTDB taxonomy): Bacteria > Pseudomonadota > Gammaproteobacteria > Burkholderiales > Burkholderiaceae_C > Allorhodoferax. The sequence continues at coordinate 8,082 of CANNEW010000085.1, forward strand.
GGGGCTCATGGTGTCGGGGTTGAGGGAGGCGACGTAGGCTTCTAGTGGGCTGGGTACGGTGGCGGCTGGCGCGGGGGCGGGGGCGAATAAATCGACCTGGGCTTGGGCGGTGCTGGCTTGTTGTTCCAAGGCCTCCAGGGTGTGGCGGGCTTGGTTGAGCACCGCCGCCGGTATGCCGGCCAGGCGCGCCACTTGGATGCCGTAACTGCGGCTGGCCGGGCCTGCTTCGATGGCGTGCAGGAACACAATGTCGCGGCCCGATTCGGCTGCGCTGACGTGCACATTGACCGCACCACGATGCGCGGCCGAGAACTCGGTCAGCTCGAAATAATGCGTGGCAAACAGAGTGAAGGACTGCGTCTTGTCGTGCAACTGACCGGCAATCGCACCGGCCAGGGCCAGGCCGTCGAAGGTGGAGGTGCCGCGCCCGATTTCGTCCATCAGCACCAAGGACTGCGCCGTGGCACTGTGCAAAATTTGCGCGGCCTCGACCATCTCCAACATAAAGGTCGATTGCGCATTGGCGAGGTCGTCGGCTGCGCCAATGCGGGTGTGGATAGCATCGATGGGCCCCAGGCGGCAGGCCTTGGCCGGCACATACGAGCCCATGGAGGCCAGCAGCACAATAAGTGCGACCTGCCGCATATAGGTCGATTTACCACCCATGTTCGGCCCGGTGATGATTTGCATGCGCTGGCGTAGGCCCAGCAGCGTGTCGTTGGCGATGAAGTTGCCGCTGCTCAGTTCGGCCAAGCGCGCCTGCACCACCGGGTGGCGGCCTTGCAAAATTTCGATGCAAGGGTGCTCCACAAATTCGGGCGCGCACCAGCCCAGCGTGAGCGCGCGTTCGGCCAAGGCGCACAGCGCGTCCAGTGCCGCCAGCGCCCGCGCCAGACGGGTCAGCGTGGGCACAAAGGCTTGCAATTGATCGAGCAATTGTTCAAACAAAAACTTCTCTCGCGCCAGCGCGCGCTCCTGTGCGCTCAAGGCTTTGTCTTCAAAGGCTTTGAGCTCGGGTGTAATAAAGCGCTCGGCGTTTTTGAGGGTCTGGCGGCGCCGGTAGTCGTCGGGCACTTTGCTGCTTTGCCCTTGGCTGACCTCGATGTAAAAGCCGTGCACTTTGTTGAACTGCACGCGCAAATTGGCAATGCCGGTGCGTGCGCGTTCGCGCACTTCCAGGTCCAGCAAAAACGCATCGCAATTGGTTTGGATGGCGCGCAGTTCGTCCAGGTCTGCGTCATA
>CANNEW010000086.1 GCA_947503685.1 Comamonadaceae bacterium
CCTTGGTCGCGGAGGTAATGGACAGCCTGGGCAGCGTGGACGTGTTGGTCAATAACGCCGGGGTGGGCTCGGTGGACGCATTCGCCGACATCCCTGACGCCACTTGGGAACGCGTCATTGGCGTGAACCTGACCGGCGCTTTTTACTGCGCCCGCGAAGCCGTGCGCGCCATGCAAAAAAAGGGTACCCATGGCGTGGTCATCAACATTGCAAGTACCGCCGCTGTTTCTGGCGACGGCCCGGCGCACTACTGCGCATCGAAAGCGGCCCTGATGGGCCTGACGCGCAGCATGGCCAAGGAATTGGCCAGCCAGGGTATTCGCGTCAACACCCTGGTGCCCGGCCCGACCAACACGCCGATGATGCAAAGCATTCCTCAGGAGTGGACCGACGCCATCATCAAAGGCGTACCCATGGGCCGCATGGCTGAGCCCGAAGACATTGCCGATGTGGCCCTGTTTTTGGCCAGCGACGACAGCCGCTTTATCACGGGCCAGAACCTGGCTGTGAACGGTGGCAGCGCCTTTATTTAATTCGGGAGACACCCATGCCACACGGTCGATTGCACAACAAGATAGCTTTTATTACCGGCGGGGGCAGCGGCATTGGCCAAGCCACCGCGCTGCGTTTTGCCGAAGAGGGCGCCCATGTCGTCGTTTGCGGGCGTCGCATGGAGCCTTTGGCACAAGTGGTTGTGCGCATCGAGGCTGCAGGCGGCACAGCGCGCGCCATGCAGGTAGATGTCTCTGATGAGGCTGCGCTGACGGGCGCCATCGAAAAAACGGCAGCCGAGTTGGGCGGCCTAGATATCTTGGTCAACAATGCCATGGCCTACAGCTGGGGCACCATTGACGCTACCAGCACCGCCGACTGGCACAGCAACTTTGCCACCTCGGTGGACGGCACCTTCTGGGGCACGCGCGCAGCCATGAAACTGATGAAAGCCAAGGGCGGCTCGATCATCAATTTGTCCTCGATCTGCGGGCTGTTGGGCACGCACTCTATGGCGGGATACTCGGCAGCCAAGGCAGCCATCATTAACTTTAGCCGTGCGGCGGCGGCCGAAGGGGCCAGCAGCGGCATCCGGGTCAATGTGGTGGTTCCGGCCGTGGTGGAAACACCCGCGACCGCTGGCATGCTGTCGGACGCTGGCGCGCGCCAAAACACCGAAAAACTCATTCCCATGGGTCGGGTCGGCCAGCCGCGCGAAGTGGCCAATGCCATTTTGTTCCTGGCCAGCGACGAGTCCAGCTACGTCACCGGCGCTGCCCTGCCCGTCGACGGAGGCCGCTCGGCCGTACTGACCACCGCGCTGTGAGTCAAGCTGCCCCCGCCTGGCCGACCACACTGGAAGAGCGCGTCGACCGTCTGGAGTCGCTTGACGCCATCCGCCAACTGGCGGGTAAATACGCACTGTCATTGGATATGCGCGACATGGACGCGCACGTCAATCTGTTCGCCCCCGACATCCGGGTGGGCCGGGACAAAGTCGGGCGCGCACATTTCAAAGCCTGGCAAACCGACACCTTGCGCGACCAATTCACCGGCACCTCGCACCATGTGGGGCAGCACATCATCGAGTTTGTGGATCCGCACCATGCCACTGGGCTGGTGTATTCCAAAAACGAGCATGAGTGCGGCGCCGAGTGGGTCATCATGCAAATGCTGTACTGGGACGACTATGAGCGCATGGACGGCCAGTGGTTTTTTCGGCGCCGCCTGCCCTGCTACTGGTACGCCACCGACCTGAACAAGCCGCCTCTGGGCGATATGAAAATGCGCTGGCCCGGGCGCCAGCCCTACCACGGCACTTTTCACGACCTGTTTCCCAGTTGGAATGAATTTTGGGCCGAGCGCCAGGACAAAGACAGCCTTCCCCAAGTGGCAGCGCCTGCGCCACTCGAGCAGTTCCTGCGCACCATTCGCCGGGGTACGCCCACGCCAAAAATCCGGGTGCGCTGACATGGACAAGCTGTTTAGCCCGCTGCAGTTGGGCGCCCTGCACCTGCAAAACCGTATCGTCATGGCCCCCATGACGCGCAACCGCGCCGACGCAGATGGCTGCGCCAACGCCCTGATGGCCCAGTACTACGGCCAGCGCGGCGACGCCGGCTTGGTAGTTGCCGAAGGCACCTGGCCCAGCGCCCAGGGGCAGGCCTATTGCCGCCAACCGGGCATCGCCCATGAGGCGCATGTGCAGGCCTGGAAGCCGGTTTGCGCAGCGGTGCACGCGCGTGGTGGCCTGATCGCCTTGCAAATCATGCATGGCGGGCGCATTGGCAGCGTGCATATCAAGGGTGCGGGAAGCCGCAGCGTGGCGCCTTCGGCCTTGCAGGCGCAGGGCGAGGTGTTTACCGACAGCAGCGGCATGCAAGCCTATGACCTGCCCGAGGCGCTCAGCACCACCGAGGTGCGGGCGGTCATCGCCGAACATGGCGCAGCTGCCGGGCGCGCCCGCGACGCCGGCTTTGACGCCGTCGAGTTGCACTGCACCAGCGGCTACTTGCCCATGCAGTTTTTGTGCTCGGGCACCAATGTGCGCACCGACGCCTACGGCGGCGATGCTGCTTCGCGCGCCGGTTTTGCCATCGAATGCCTGCAAGCCATGGGTGCGGCCATCGGCATCGACCGGGTGGGCTTGCGCATCAACCCGGGCAATACCTTTAACGACACCTCGGACGAAAACTCGGCAGCCACCCACGCCACTTTGCTGCGCCTGGCCGCCCCACTGGGCCTGGCCTATGTGCATGTGATGCGCGCCCCTACGCCCGAGATAGACGCCTTTGGCATGGCAGCGCAGGCGCAGCCCGGGCGGCTGATTCTGAACGACGGCTTTGGTCCAGACACTTACGCCCCCGCGCTAGAGCAGTACCCGGGCGCTGCGCTGTCCTTTGCGCGGCACTTTGTGGGCAACCCTGACCTGGTGCAGCGCCTGCGTAAAGGTCTGCCCTTGGCCCGTTTCGACCGCAAAACCTTGTACACACCGGGCTCCGCCGGTTACACCGACTATCCTTTGGTCTAAGGCCGGGGCAAACCCTGGCACAGGCATCGCCCCGTTAGTCCCAACGGACGATGTTCTCCAACACCCCAGCCGCCCACAATCAAAGCCTGATGGCCCCTCGTGTGCAGGGCCTGGGACATGCCCATGATGAATATTTCCGGACTCGCTTATGTGGTAGCCCAATCGACCGATTTGGCTCGCTGGAGCGCCTATGCCCACGACGTACTGGGCATGATGACGGAGGCCGCGCCCGATGGCGGTCTGACCTGCGCATGGACGAGCGCCAGTTCCGCATCGCCGTGCAACCCGGCACCCGCGACAGCTATGTCTGCTCTGGCTGGGAAGTGGCCAACCTAGCCGCCTTTGAGCAAACCATTGCCACCTTGGAGCAACACAAAGTGCCATTTGCACGTGGCGACGCGGCCCTGTGTGCGCTGCGCAAAGCCAATGGTTTGGTGCGCTTTAGCGACCCTTCGGGCAACTGTCATGAGGTGATTTGGGGCTTTCAGTCCGACTTTGCACACTTCAATTCGCCAGTGGGCGTGCAGCGCTTTGTCACGGGCAACATCGGCATGGGACACACCGTTCTGCCCGCCGAGTCGTTTGCACAAACCCACAAGTTCGTCACCGAAGTGATGGGCTTTGGTTTGTCGGATATGTTTAACTTCAAACCTGCGGGCGACGCCGGGCCGACGCTGCCCATTTATTTTTACCACTGCAATAACGGCCGCCACCATAGCTTGGCCATAGCCGGCTTTCCCGTAGAAAGCGGTTGCGTACACATCATGGTCGAGGTGCCCGACGTACCCGAGGTAGGCCGCGCGCTGGACCGTATGCTCAGCCACCAAGTCACCCAAACGGCCACCCTAGGCCAGCACAGCAATGACAAGATGATCTCCTTTTATATGCGCTGCCCCTCCAACTTTGACATTGAATACGGCTGCGGCGGCGCGGTGCACGATTGGAAGGCGCATATTGCGCACGAGTTCACCCGCGTGAGCCTGTGGGGCCACGACTTCAGCATTGGCCAAGCGGCCCCGGCCAAAGACTGAACACCCATGAGCGCTAGCAATAAACTCATACAGGCCCGCGATGTCGTGGCCACGTTTCGCGACGGCATGACCATCGGCATCGGGGGCTGGGGCCCTCGGCGTAAGCCCATGGCTCTAGTGCGCGAGATATTGCGCAGCAATCTGCGCGACCTGACCATCGTGAGCTACGGCGGCGCCGATGTAGGCATGCTCTGCGCAGCGGCCAAGGTCAAAAAACTGGTGTTTGCCTTTGTGTCATTGGACTTTATTCCCCTGGAGCCTTACTTTCGTATCGCCCGCCAAAGCGGCGCGCTGGAGGTGATGGAAATTGACGAAGGCATGCTGATGCTGGGCCTGCAGGCGGCAGGCATGCGCATTCCATTTATTCCTTCGCGCATCGGCTTGGGTACCGATGTGCTTCAACGCAACCCTGGGATCGCCCTGGTCGATTCACCCTACGATGAACGCCAATGGGTCGCCATGCCTGCCTTGCCCTTAGACGCAGCCTTGCTGCACGTCGACCGGGCCGACGCAAGGGGTGTTTGCCAAGTCAAAGGTCCGGACCTGTACATGGACGCGCTCTATGCCCGCGCCGCGACCCACACCTATGTCAGCTGCGACGAGTTGGTCGACAGCAGCTACTTTGCCCAAGGCGAGGAAGCACGCTATGTGTTCTGGGAACGGGCGCAGACCACCGGTGTGGTGCATATCCCGGGCGGCGCGCACCCTAGTTCGTGCGCGCCACTGTACGGATTTGACACAGCACATTTCAAGGAATATGCCGCCAGCGCTAAAGACCCCGAGGGCTGGACTAACTATGTGCAGCGCTATGTGCATTGCGACGCCGACCAGTACCTGCAGCGCGTGGGCGGCCTGCCGGCGGTGCACAAGCTGCCGCTGCCGGTATTTTGAGGATCGCCCCGATGCAAGAATTCACCCTGGTCGACCGTGTCATCTGCGCCGCTGCCCGCGCCTGGGCGCAGGACGGCGAAGTGCTGGCCACGGGCATAGGCATCGTGCCGCGCCTGGCCGCTTCGCTGTGCATGCGCTCGCACAACCCCGATCTGATGATGACCGACTCAGAAGCCTGGCTCGTCAGCACGCCAGTACCCCTAGGCCCGCGCGGCGGCTATCTGCCCCAGCGGGAGACCTGGATGGGATTTACCCGCATCTTTGACAATGTATGGAGCGGCAAGCGCCACGCGATGGTCGGGCCGACGCAAATTGACCGCTTCGGCCAGGCCAATATATCGATGATCGGGGCGGACTACGCCAAGCCTAAATCCATGATGCTAGGTGTGCGCGGCTTTCCAGGTAACTCCATCCACCACGCCAACTCGTTTTTTGTGCCTAAGCACAGCAACAAAGTGTTTGTAGCCGGTGAAGTCGACATGGTGGCCTCGGCCGGCTACAACCCGATGCGTATGGCGCGTGGCTGGAGCGCAGCAGACATCGACATTCGCTGGGTCTTTAGCAACCTGGCGGTACTGGACTTCAGCGGCCCGGACCACCAAATCGCCTTGCGCGCACTGCACCCGGGTGTGCGTGTGGAACAGGTGCAAGAGGCTACTGGTTTTGCGCTGCACTTGCCCGCGCAGATTGATACCACACCGGATCCCACAGCCGCACAAATGGAGCTATTGCAGCAACTTGACCCCCACAACCTGCGCGCCAGCGCGCTCGAATAGTCCAGCCCATGAACAGCACCGACCCCGGCGACCAGTTTGTCCAACGCCCCGACACCGCCCAATACGAGACCCAGGAGCCCGTGCTCTACGAGGCCAAGGATGGCATTGCCACCCTGACCATGAACCGGCCGGACTTTCACAACGCGCAAAACTCGCAAATGACCTACGCGTTGGACGCAGGCTTTCGCCGCGCCGTCGATGACGACCAGGTCAAGGTAATTGTGCTGCGTGGTGCTGGCAAACATTTCAGCGCCGGCCACGACATCGGCACGCCGGGGCGGGACATCAACAAACCGTTTGATCGCCAAAGTCTGTGGTGGGACCACACCAACAAACCCGGCGCCGAGCAGCTTTTTGTGCGCGAACAAGAGGTCTACCTGGGCATGTGCAGGCGCTGGCACGACTTGCCAAAACCGACGATTGCCATGGTGCATGGCGCATGTATCGCCGGTGGCCTAATGCTGGCCTGGGTATGCGACATGATCGTCGCCAGCGATGACGCATTTTTTCAGGACCCGGTGGTGCGCATGGGCATACCTGGCGTCGAGTATTTTGCGCATGTGCATGAGCTCAACCCGCGCATCGCGAAGGAGTTTTTGTTTTTGGGCGAGCGCATGGCCGCCGATCGGGCGTACATGATGGGCATGGTCAACCGCGTGGTAGCACGCGAAGACCTGCAAACCACTACTTATGAAATAGCTGCACGCATCGCCAAGCAACCGCGTTTGGGCCTGGCACTAACCAAGACCGTGATCAACCGCATCGAAGAGCTGCAAGGCCTGCGCACTTCGATGGATATTGCTTTTGGCCACCACCACTTTGCCCATGCGCATAGCCAGGTGATGGGCGCAGGCCCTCTTGGCGGACACGACGCCAAATCTATGGTCCAAGCCAATAAAAAGGACGGCGCTGCGTGAGTACCCATGCCGGTTTTGATACGCCTCTGTGCGCGCTGCTGGGCTGTAAGTACCCCGTCATCCAAACCGCTATGGGCTGGGTGGCCGGCTCCAGCCTGGTAGCGGCCACCACGAACGCAGGGGGGTTTGGCTTTCTGGCCGGTGCCACCATCGCCGCCGACCAAATCGAGGTCGAAATTCTGCGTGTCAAAACGCTGACCCAAGACCGCCCTTTTGGCCTGAACTTTCATATGTTCCAGGCCAATGCGCAGCAACTGCTAGACCTCGCCGTCAAGCACAAGGTGCGCGCCGTGAGCTACGGGCGCGGCCCGGACAAAAAAACGATTGGTCGCTTGCGCGATGCCGGCATCGTCTGCATGCCCACGGTGGGCGCACTCAAGCATGCGCAAAAAGCCGTAGAGATGGGTGCCAACGTGATCACCGTGCAAGGCGGTGAAGGCGGCGGCCACACTGGTGCGGTCCCCACGACGGTACTGCTGCCCCAGGTGGTCGACGCGGTATCGGTGCCGGTCGTGGCCGCTGGTGGCTTTTACGACGGGCGCGGCCTGGTAGCTGCGCTGGCCTATGGCGCCCAAGGCATTGCAATGGGCACGCGGTTCTTGATGACCAGCGATTCAGGCGTGCCCGCCGTGACGCTGGAGCGTTACTTACAGGCCCTCGACCCGGAAAAAATCCAAATTTCCTTCCTCGTCGACGGAATGCCCCAGCGCATGATTCCCAATGAATACCTCAGCATGCTTGAGCGCGCGCCGCCCTGGCATCGCCTGGGCCTGGCGCTGCGCCTGGCGCTACAGTGGAAGGCCCAAACCGGTATGACACTCGCCCACGCTTTGCGCGTGCTGTGGCAAGGACTGCGCGACGACGCCGCCAGCGCGGCCCAAACCGTGATGGCCGCCAGTGCACCCATGCTGCTGCAGCGCTCGATGGTCGATGGCGCGCCAGCCCAGGGCGTGATGTCTTCAGGCCAAGTGGCTGCCTTGATTGGCGAGCTGCAATCGTGCGAGCAAGTGATTGCAGGCATCATGGCGCAGGCCCAGGTCCGCCGCGCTGCGATTTTCCCGACCGCTGCGCCGCACCAATCCTCAAGCTAGGCGACTATGTCCAAACCTTTTTCCTGCACAGTCCATGCCGACGGCGTGGCCGAAGTCGTGATTGACGCGCCGCCGGTCAACGCCCTCAACAGCGTTGGGTGGTACGGTCTCGCAGCGCAGATCGAGGCATTGGGCCAAAGCGCCGAGGTGCGCGTCATCGTCATCCGAGCGCAAGGCCGGGGCTTTTGCGCAGGGGTAGACATTAAAGAGCTGGCCGCTGACCCAAGCCTGATCGTGCAGGTGAACGCGGGCAACTACGCCACCTTCAAAGCCATCCACCTCAACCCGGTGCCAGTCATCGTGGCGGTGCACGGTTTTGTTCTGGGTGGGGGCATCGGCATGTGCGGCGCGGCCGACATCGTCATCGCTGCGGACAACGCCAGCTTTGGTCTGCCCGAAGTCGACCGCGGCGCTATGGGGGGTGCAGCCCATTTGCAGCGCATGTTTGGTGTGCAAAAAACACGCTATCTGTTTTTCACCGGAGAGATGATTGGCGCGGCCGAAGCACTGCGTTTGGGAGCCATCGAACGTGTGGTCGCATTTGAGCAACTGCGTGAGACAGCCATGGACATCGCAGCCAAAATTGCCGCCAAGAGCCCCGCCATGATTCGCATTGCCAAAGAGGCCCTCACGGGCATTGAGGACGGCGACCTCGAAGCCAAATACCGCTGGGAGCAAGGCTTTACGCTGCAAGCCTATATGAGCCCTGATTCGGCCGAGACCCGCGCCGCCTTTGTGCAAAAGCGGGACGCCAAGTTCTGACCGGCCAGGAGACCTCCATGCAGCTCAGCTATACCCCCGAACAAAACGCTTTTCGTGCCCAAGTGCGCGCCTGGCTCCAAGCGAACACGCCGCACAGCCCGCTGGCAAGCTACGACACACGCGAAGGCTTCGAGCAACACCGCCAATGGGAGGCGCGCCTGGCCCAAGGCGGCTGGAGCAGCGTCACTTGGCCCAAAGCGCTGGGCGGGCGCGGCAGCGACCTCGTCGAGTGGCTGATCTTCGAAGAAGAGTACGCCCGCGCCGACTGTCCGCTGCGTGTCAACCAGAACGGCATTTTGCTGCTCGGCCCCACGCTCATGGAATTTGGCACAACTGCCCAAAAAGAGCGCTTTTTGCCGCGCATGGCCCGCTGCGAAGATATGTGGGCCCAAGGCTGGAGCGAGCCCAACGCAGGCTCTGACATGGCCAACATAAGCAGCCGTGCCCTGCTCAATGCCGCCGGCGACCACTATGTGCTCAACGGCCAAAAGACCTGGTCCACCCGCGCAGTGTTTGCCAACTGGCTATTTGGCCTGTTTCGCAGCGACCCGCAGTCGAGTCGCCACCATGGCCTGAGCTATCTGCTGGTGCCGCTCGATGCGCCAGGCATCACCATCCGCCCTATCCGCGCGCTCAATGGCAAAGAAGCCTTCGCCGAGATATTTTTTGACCATGTGCAAGTGCCCGTCCACAACCGTCTAGGCACCGAGGGCCAGGGCTGGAGCGTGGCCATGGCCACCGCCGGTTTCGAGCGCGCTTTGCTGCTGCGCTCGCCCGCACGCTACCAG
>CANNEW010000087.1 GCA_947503685.1 Comamonadaceae bacterium
AAGCTGGCATTCACCCCAATTACCGCGACGTTTGTTTTGTGGACTTGTCCAACAACTTCAAATTCGTCACCCGCTCCTGCGCAAACACCAAGGAAATGATCAAGATGGAAGACGGCCGCGAACTGCCGCTGTACAAACTTGATACCTCCAGCGAATCGCACCCTTTCTACACCGGAACCCAGAAGTCGGTAGATAACATGGGTGGACGCGTGGAGAAATTCCGCAACCGGTTCGGCAAAACCGCAGTCAAATAAATGCCGCAGGCGCAGGCCTGACGCACAATCCAAGGCAGCCCGGCACCCCGCGCTGCCTTTTTTCTTTTTCCATTTAGCCTTTGAATACCACTCCTGCCATCGTTACCCAAGCGGGCGCCGCGCGCCTTCCTCGCCTGGCCTTGCTGTCTTTGTGCCTGGTGTATCTGCTGGCGGGCTTTGTTGGCCGCAGCGGATGGAAATTCGCCGATATGGGTGCCCTGGGCTATATGGCCGAGTTGGCCTGGGGCCAGGCCGATTGGTGGTATCCGACGCTGGCGGGCATACCTTCGGAACACGGTGCGCTCCTGCCTTATTGGCTCGGCGCCTGGATGTTGCAGTGGGGTGGCAGCGCTCTGGAGGCGCAGTGGCTGGCGCGCATCCCCTTTATTCTGGCGTTGGCCGTGGCGATGACGGCACACTGGTATGGCACGTATTACCTGGCGCGCAGTCCCCAGGCCCAACCCGTCGCCTTCGCTTTTGGCGGACAGGCCAACACCACCGACTACGCGCGCTCTATCGCCGACGGCGGACTGCTGGCTTTCATTGCGTGCTTGGGACTGGCGCCGATGGCGCACGAAACCTCGCCCGAGTTGATTCAACTGGCCTTTGTCGGGATATTTTTGAGCGGCGTTAGCGCACTTCCCTGGCGACCCCGGCAGGCCTGCCTGGCACTGGTGATTAGCCTCTTGGGCCTGTCCATCAGTGGCGCACCGAGTCTGGCCGTGATTTTTGGCCTCGGGGCTATGGTCTTCGAGATATACCAATTGTTTTTGACCGCCGGCCAAACGCCTCGTTTGTACCGTGGTAAAGCGGGAATTGTTGTCTTGCTGATGAGTACCTTGGCGTGTGCAACTATTGCCAGTGCGCTGGATTTGTGGCGCTGGAAGCTGGATAACCCGCTACACCTGGCCTCGCCCTGGCAGGGCTACACGGAATTGTTGCTGTGGTTTACCTGGCCGGCCTGGCCCTTGGCTTTATGGACGCTGTGGGTATGGCGCCGACAGCTCTGGAGCCTGCATGCCAGCCGGCACCTTGCCTTGCCGCTGCTCGTGGTGATTACCGTACTGGTCGCCAGCTGGTGCATGCATTCTTCGGAACGCACCTTGCTGCTGGCCTTGCCCGCCCTATCGAGTTTGGCGGCCTTTGCCCTGCCTACGCTGAAGCGCCAGGTGGCCTCCGTCATCGACTGGTTCACGCTATTATTTTTTACCGGTTGGGGCCTTGTATTGTGGGTGCACTTTATCGCCATGTTTACCGGTATTCCGGCCAATCCAGCGATCAATATTGCTCGGCTAGCGCCAGGCTTTGAGGCACAATTTTCCTGGTTTGCTTTATGTATTGCATGTATCTCCACCCTCGCCTGGGGCAGGCTCGTGCATTGGCGGGTGGGGCGCCACCGGCGTGAACTTTGGCGCAGCCTGGTGCTACCCGCGGGCGGTATCGCCTGGTGCTGGACGCTGATGATGAGCATGGGTATTTCATTGTTTGACTACACCCAAAGCTACGATCGCTGGGCGACCCTGGTGGCCCGGCAGGTCAGCGCACCGGGCTGTGTGCGTAGCGAACAATTAAATATTGGCGAAATTGCAGCCTTGCGCTGGATCGGCAATTTGCCTATCAGCGCCCCCACATTAAGCAATGACTGCCCCTGGCTGCTGATTGCGCCAGGTTCGAATCAATCCTTACCGCCCCAAATTGACACGGAGCAGTGGGCGGCCAAAGCCCTGGTGCTGCACCCTGCCGACCGCAATATCGGCGTGTGGGTGTTGCAGCGGCGCTAGCAAAGGGCTAAGCACCCTCTAAATCAAATACCGCAATGCTTTCGACGTGCGCGGTGTGGGCAAACATATTGACCACACCGGCTGCTGTGCAGCGGTAGCCGCCCTGGCTTACCAACACAGCAGCATCGCGGGCCAAGGTGGCGGGGTTGCAACTGACATACACAATCCGTCGCGGCGGCGTCCAAGCCTCTGCACTTTGCGCTTCTTGCATGAGAGCGATCAACGACTGCACCAGGGCAAACGCACCTTCGCGCGGCGGGTCCACCAACCATTTGTCTGCTACTCCATCGGCCCGCAAAGCCGCGCTGTCGATTTCGAACAAATTGCGCGCCGCAAAGCGTGTAGTCGCCAGGGATTGGGAAGGTCTCCGAGCCGCCTGATTTATTCGGTAGTTGTCGCGTGATCGCGCCACCAGAGATTCGGCGCCCTCCACGCCTAGTACCTCGCGCGCCTGAGTGGCCAGGGGCAGCGTGAAATTGCCCAGACCACAAAACCAATCAATCACCCGCTCGCTTTTTTGCACTGCCAATAGCGACAGTGCGCGCGCGACCAAGACCCGGTTGATATACGGATTGACCTGCGTGAAATCCGTAGGGCGAAATGGCATGGTGATGCCGAAATCCGGTAAGCTGTAAGCCAAGGCGCCGGTGCGTACCTCGTCGGCAGGGTCCAGCAAGGCAATGGTATCCGGACCCTTGGCTTGTAGCCACCATTGCAGACCCGGCCTTTCCAATGCAAAAGTGCGCAGCCTGTCTCGGTCTGCATCACTGAGCGGCAGCAGATGCCGCAAAACCAGCGCCGTCACATCGCCCTGTTTCTCGGCGCTGGCCGGTCCACCGCGGTCGCCAATGGCCAGCTCAATTTGGGGAATATGCTGAACTGCGTCCATACCAGCGATTAAGTCGCGCAGGGGCAAGAGCATGTCACTGACATGTTGTGGCAACACCGGGCAGCGCTTCATGTCCGCCACAAAATGGCTTTTGCGCTCGTGAAAACCAATCAACACCGCACCTTTTTTACGCACGAAGCGCACCGACAAACGGGCGCGGTAGCGGTAGGCCCAGGCCGGCCCTTCAATCGCACGCAGTATGCGATCAGGGCGCAATTTACCGATGTGCCGGAATTGATCTTCCAAGGCTCTTTGCTTGACCGCCACTTGCGCCGCTGGATGCAAATGCTGCATCTTGCAGCCCCCGCAAGCGCCTTCGTGCAGGCCAAAATGCGGGCACTGCGGCACCACCCGCTGGGACGACTCGCGATGCACCTCCGTGAGCGTGCCTTTGTCAAAACTGGACTTGCTGCGATGGATGCGGGCGCTGACCACCTCATAGGGTAAGGCTCCGTCAATAAACACCACCTTGCCATCGGCGCGGTGGGCCACCCCCTGGCCTTCGAGGTCCAGGCTGAGCACCGTCAAATGTTCTTGTAAGCCAAGCGCTGCGGCAATCTGCGCCGGGTCCAGCAGATGCTTGGGAACAGCGCTTGTCTGTGCGCTAGCCATCCCCATGGATGGACTCGCAGGCGCTAGCGCCTTGGTTAGAGACATCAATATCAACCCGGTTGAGCGCTGGCAAGGGCCAGCGCCGTGTTAGCGAATCGGCAGGTACTTCGCCGGATCCACCGGTTTACCCATTTTGCGCACTTCAAAATGCAGTTTCACCTGGTCTGCATCGCTATTGCCCATTTCGGCGATTTTCTGGCCCTGCTTGACGAGCTGTTCTTCTTTGACCAGCAAGGTCTGGTTGTGGGCATAGGCCGTAAGGTAGGTGGCGCTGTGTTTCACGATGATGAGGTTACCGTAGCCCCGCAGCCCCGAGCCGGCATACACCACTTTGCCCTCGGCCGCGGCCAGTATGGGGGTGCCGGCGACGCCACCGATATCCAAACCTTTGCGGTTTTTGGCTTCGTCAAACGTGGCCACGATATCGCCGCGCACCGGCCAGATAAAGGACACATCATCTTCAATGACCGTAGCCGGTGTAGCAAGCACCGCGGGCGCGCTGGCAGGCGCAGCCGGCGAAATCACCGCCGCGCCAGGCGCACTGGCTGCCTGCGCGGGTTTGCCCGCTGCGGGGAGCGGCGTTGCCGAAATTTTGGAAGCGGCCACTGGACGCGCCACCACCGCCTCCTCCGAAGCGCCTGGCGGGATGATGCGCAGCACTTGTCCGGTCTCGATCCGATTCGGGTTGTCCAGGTTGTTCCAGCGCGCAATATCACGGTAGTTTTGCCCCGCCTCCAAGCCGATACGCGCCAGGGTGTCTCCCTGTTTGACGGTGTAATAACCCGGCTTGCCGGCATTTTCCGCACCAGGCGCCGCGCCGGGAGCCTGGGTTGCTGCAGATGGCTCGGCGGCGCCAGGTCCCGAATGGCCGAGCTTGGAAGCCGGTGCGCGCTCAGCGGCATTTTTTTGGACCGCTGGCGCGTTGCGGTCTTCCACCGGCGCGGGTCGCAGCTGCTGACTGCCACAGGCGGACAAAAGTACCAGGCTTAGGCCCATCATGGGCCAATAATAGACCTTAACTTTATTCTGCAAGTCTTTGATATTCATATTTTTATTCCCTTTTTTGACTCTACGCCACGCCGGATTTTAAGGGCACGAAGTGGACCGCCTCCAGCACCGTCTGGCGCACGCCCTGGGCTGTCTTGTCCAGCACCACCAGCGACTGACCGTTGGCCCTACCTACCACCGGCGCAATCAAACGCCCGCCGACCGCCAACTGGTCAATCCAGGCCTGGGGGATCGCTTCGCCCCCCGCAGCTGCGATGATGGCCGCATAGGGCGCGCCTGCCGCGAAGCCCAGCATGCCATCGCCAAACAGCAGATGCACTGTCGCCAGTCGCAAAGGACGCAGGTTCTCGCGCGCCTTATCGTGCAGTCCGCGCAAGCGTTCGATGCTGTAGACCTCGGTCGCCAACTGGCTGAGCACCGCGGCCTGGTAGCCACAGCCGGTGCCAATTTCCAGCACCCGGCCCAAACGCCCGTCAACACCTTTGCGCAACAGCTCGATCATGCGCGCCACTACGCTGGGTTTGGAAATAGTCTGCCCCAGCCCGATGGGCAAGCTGGTGTCCTCATAGGCCTGGTTGGCCAGTCCGCTATCGACAAAACGGTGGCGCTCCACTTCGCCCATGGCCTGCTGTACCAAGAGGTCACTGAGCCCCTGGGCCATCAGCTTTTCCACCATGCGGCGACGTACTGCGCTGGAATCCATGCCCAGGCCTTGCGGAAGATTGAGCACCGCGCTGGGTTTGGCGATTTTTGCCGACACGCTGGCCGGCATCCGTGCCGGAAAGCTGGGCCGCTCTTTCATGCGCCACCCATTAGCGCCATGCTTTGCGCCCAGTAGCTCAAGGCTTGGTGATCGGTCAGATCCACCGACAAAGGGGTGATCGCCATATGCCCCTGCTGGGTGGCATGAAAGTCCGTTCCCGGCGCTTCGTCTTTGGCCGGGCCTACTGCGCCAATCCAGTACATGGTCTCGCCGCGCGGGCTTTTTTGGGTGATGACCGGCTCAGCCGCGTGGCGCTTGCCCAGTCGACACAGCTTGGCGTTGCCGATATCCGCGTAGGGCCGGTTGGGAATATTCACATTCAGCAACCAGGGCGTAGGGGTGATGAGCTTGTTCGCCTGCATCGACAGCACCAACTCGCGGGCTTTGCGCGCGGCAGAGGCCAACTCCACCCAGTCCTTGTCCACCTGAGAAAAGGCAATGGCGGGGATGCCGAAAAGGTAGCCCTCCATGGCCGCGCCCACGGTGCCGGAATAAATGGTGTCGTCGCCCATATTGGCACCATTGTTGATGCCCGATACCACCAGATCGGGACGGTAGTCCAACAAGCCTGACAGCGCGATGTGCACGCAGTCAGCCGGTGTACCGTTGACATAGCGAAAGCCATTGGCCGCACGATGGACATAGAGAGGCGCATTCAAGGTCAGGGCGTTGGACTTGGCGCTGTTGTTCACATCAGGCGCAATCACCTCGACTTGGGCGACATCTTTTAGCGCTTCATACAAAGCAAGCAGGCCTGGCGCCAAGTAGCCGTCGTCATTGGAAATAAGTATTTTCATGGGTAGCTGATTGTAGGTGTCCGCCTTGACACGCTGCGCTCGCGTGGGTGGTCCGTGCACGGGCGAGCGACAAGCCTCCAGGCCGCCGTCGCGCGAGGGACAAGGCCGCTATGCATGCCTTCTGCGGCGCCCTCTATCATCGGTCTTTTATTGGAGAAATTTGTATGCACGCTTGGCTTTGCGAAAACCCCATCGGTGTCGATGCCCTGACCTGGAAAGAACTGCCGACGCCCAGCCCGAAGGCCGGCGAAGTACTGGTGCGCATAGCCGCCGCCAGCCTGAACTTTCCTGACCTGCTGATTGTGCAAAACAAATACCAGATGAAACCGCCGCTGCCTTTTGTGCCCGGCTCGGAATATGCGGGCACCATCGAAGCCGTAGGCGAAGGTGTCAAACACCTGCGAGTTGGCCAGGCGGTGGCTTGCCTGAGCGGCACCGGCGGCTTTGGCACCCACACGATTGCCCCGGCCATGCTGTGCATGCCGCTGCCGCCGGGATTTCCGATGGTGGACGCTGCCGCCTTCATCATGATTTACGCCACCTCGCACCACGCGCTGATCGACCGCGCCGCGCTTAAAGCGGGCGAGACCGTGCTGGTACTAGGCGCGGCCGGCGGGGTTGGCACCTCGGCCATCCAAATCGCCAAAGCTGCTGGGGCACGCGTAATCGCCGCAGCGTCCACCGACGAAAAATGCGCCCTGTGCCGCAGCATTGGCGCCGACGAAACCATCAACTACAGCACCGAAAACCTGCGCGAAGCCATCAAAACCCTGACCGGCGGCAAAGGCCCGGACGTGATTTACGACCCCGTGGGCGGCGACTTTGCCGAACCGGCCTTTCGCTCCATTGCCTGGCGCGGACGCTACCTGGTCATTGGCTTTGCCGCAGGCCCCATCCCCGCCCTGCCCCTGAATCTGGCGCTGCTCAAAGGCGCGTCCATCGTGGGCGTTTTCTGGGGCGACTTCACCAAGCGCGAACCGCAAAAAAGTATGGCCGCCATGGCAGAACTGGCCCAGTGGTACGCCCAAGGCAAGATCAAACCGGTCATCGACCGCACCATGCCCATGCCCGAACTCAAAGCCGCCTACGCCCACATGGGCTCGCGCGCTGTGATGGGCAAACTGGTAATGGTCAACGAGTGATTACCCGGCGCTTGCATCAACCTAAGTCAAAAAAATACCACCCCAGTTTCCCGAAGGTGGTTCTTTCAGCCCATTGGCACGGGCCAATGGCAGACTGCGCGCAACAGCGCAGGCTTTAGCCGCCTTTTTTAGCGCGCTTGCCCGGGTTTTTCTTGCTGCGGGTGGCGACACCGCGCTCCAGGCTGACGCGCTGGCCGTGGCCGCCGGTGCGCGAGCTCATGCCGGCCGGTGGTTTGGGTGCGGGGGTAGCTTTACGGTCTGCTTCGGTAACGATGGAATTGCCCATGAGAATCTTTCCTGATGAATAAAAAATGAGGTGGCGTATTTGACCACTTTTTTCGAATTGCCCCGCCCGCCGCTTAGCCGCGCAGTGCTTTTCGCAGATCTACGCCCAATTCGGGCTTGTGCGCAAACGGATCGGTGGGGTTGCGCGAGAGCAATATGTCCTCCATGCGCACCTGCACCGAGCCGATAGATTTGGGGTGGCTGTAGATGTAAAACTGGTTGGCGGCCACGGCGTCAAACACCTTTTGCGCCACTTCGGCGGCTGACACCTTACCGCTGCTGACGGCTTTGTCGCTCATGGCCTGGCTGATCAACTGGCTGCGCGTGGGGCGCGAAGCTTGCGTGCCCTCGGGCCGATTCCGGTGGCTTTCGCTGATGCCGGTGGGCACAAAGAAGGGACACAGCACGCTGGCGCTGATCTGGTCGGTGACCAATGCCAAATCCTGGTACAGGGTTTCGCTCATGCTGACCACGGCGTGTTTGCTGACGTTGTAAATTCCCATATTGGGGGCGTTGAGCAGTCCGGCCATGCTGGCGGTATTGACAATATGTCCCTGAAAAGCCGCGTCTTTTTCGGCAGCGGCCAGCATCATGGGGGTAAAGACGCGTATGCCGTGGGCCACGCCCATCAGGTTGACGCCGATGACCCATTCCCAGTCTTGCAAACTGTTTTCCCAGATCAAGCCGCCCGAGCCGACACCGGCGTTGTTGAACACCAAGTGCGGCGCGCCAAAACGCGCCAGCGTGGCAGCGCCCAGGGCTTCAACCTGGTCGGCCTTAGACACGTCCACCCGCATACCCAGCACTTGCGCGCCCGCAGCCTGCGTCTCAGCCACAGCGCGGTCTAGCGCGTCTTGCTGTACATCGGCCAGCACCAAGTGCATGCCCAGCTTAGCGCCTATGCGTGCGCACTCCAAGCCAAAGCCAGAACCGGCACCGGTGAGTACCGCTGTCTTGTTGCGAAAATCCGAAATCATGCCAAGGTGTCCTATCCGTGAAGTTAAAAATTTATACGGCAACGGCACGCAGCACATAGCCAATGCGCGGAAAGTGCACATGCACCGTGCCCGCGCGGGTATCTTCGCGCCGCAAGGTGTAGCGCGTGCGGGTCGCCGCCAGCAAAACGCCTTGGGTGGGCTCTTGCCCGAATGTCTCAGCGGCGACGCTGACCACAGAGCCAAGGGCAATGCCGTGGTCGTCCTGAAACACATCCGAGGCCGGCAATGCCGCAGGCTGGCTGCTAAGGGCCAGACCAATCGCTTGCTCGGCGCTCCATTTTTCAGAGCTGCCGTGGCCCAGAGCGGACATTCGGTCCATCCAGGCCAGAACGGCCGGCGTAGCGTCCAAAATTGAGGCCATCACCGGCACCACCTGGCGCGTAAACCACAAGGGGTGGTAGGCCGCAAAGTCCGCGACACACGGCCCATCGCCTAGCAAAAAAGGCTGGCCATCAAGCATGTGCGATAGGCGCCGCAAATAGGACTTGTAAATGCCACTGGCATCTCCCGGGCGCAGGCGTGTCATACCCCCGGACATAGCGCTGCGGTCCGCACTAAAGGCCTGCGCTGCTTCGGGCGGCGCATGGGCAAACAAAGCGGCGGCGCCTTTGGCGCTGAGGTTGTAGCCCATGGCCGCCCAAAACAAAGTGCTGTCAGCCCACTGCGCCAATACACGCGCCACGCCTTTGCTTGCCTGTGGGTACAGGCTGGGCTGCGGCTGCAAATGCTCAAGTACTTCGCAG
>CANNEW010000088.1 GCA_947503685.1 Comamonadaceae bacterium
TGGAAGTCTATGTGCATGACGGCATAGGCACCATGATCGTCGATGAAAAACTCGAAAGCCTGCGCGAGGCCACCGAAGACGATGTGGGCGGCATCCTCAAACTGATTGAGCCTTTTGAGAAAGACGGCACCCTGGTCAAACGCAGCCGCACCGAAATAGAGCGCGATGCCTCGAGCTACACCGTCATCGAGCACGATGGCGTGATCTTCGCCTGCGCCGCACTCAACCCCTACCCCGAGGGGCGCACTGCTGAGATGGCGGCGTTGACGGTATCGCCCGATGTACAAGGCCAGGGCGACGGCGAGCGCGTACTCAAACGCATAGAGCAACGCGCCCGGGCAGCCGGTCTGGAAAGTATTTTTGTGCTGACCACCCGCACCACCCACTGGTTTTTAAAACGCGGCTTTGTACTGGTGGACGCTGACTGGTTGCCGGACGCGCGCAAGCGCAAATACAACTGGGACCGCAAGAGCCAGGTGCTGGTAAAAAAACTAAGCTAAATCGCTGGAGCTGTCGCCGCGACCTAGTCCGCTATGGCGCCATGCGATCAGCGCGGATGTGACAGCGACATCGCAAAAACACAGGAAAGACCAGTTGGCAATCGAGCCGCCCAAAAATGTCCAATCGACCGCCGTGCAATCGCCACTGCCTTTGAACACCATAGGGACGACACGCTGCAGCGGAAAGTTTTCGATCATGCCGTACAAGTCCCGCCCGCAGGTGAGTACCTCGGGCGGATACCACTGCAAATAACTCTGGCGCGCGGCAACAAATGCGCCAAAGCCCGAGATAAGAAAAATCAAAATTCCCAAGCCAAGCCAGGCGCGCGGCGAACTGCGCATCGCCGCAAACGCGGCCAGCAGCGCCACCAACACAAAGGCATAGCGCTGGACAATGCACATCGGGCAAGGCACCAACCCGACCGCATGCTGCAAGTACATACCATAAGCCAGCAACAATACCGCAACGAGGGCGGTCAGCCCGTAAATCCGCCGAGGGTGGGCATCGAGCAGGTCAAAAAGCGCGGTCACATGTTTTCCTAAAATTCAAACTTAGCCGAAGGCGTGGGGGGATTATCCGCCCGCATCCTGGGGGGCCGCCAGCCAAAGGGAATAAGATCGCGCCTTAAGCTGCATGTTTTTCTGCGCTACATCAAAGGTTTTACTTCATGGCACGTACCGTCACCTGCATCAAACTCGGCACCGAGGCCGAAGGTCTGGATTTTCCGCCCTACCCCGGCGAATTGGGCAAGCGCATTTGGGAAGGCGTAAGCAAAGAAGCCTGGGCCGCCTGGCTCAAGCACCAGACCATGCTGGTCAATGAAAACCGCCTGAATTTGGCCGACGCGCGCTCACGCCAATACCTGGCCCGCCAGATGGAAAACCATTTCTTTGGCAGCGGCGCCGATGCCGCCCAGGGCTACGTGCCGCCAACGGCCTGAGTCCGACACCAAGACCATCCCCCGTGGCCAACGGCGCCACATGCATTCTGGATACCGCTTTCGGCGCGGGTGCAGCGTTTTTACGCGCCTGGCAGGACTCTGCTGATGCATTGCCGCGCCCAGCGCAGTTGCACTATGTGGGGCTGATAGAAGCGGGCCATTGGCCCCCAAACTTTTCGGCCATTGCCCCAACCAGGTGCGCTGAAGTGGACACGAACGCGGGCGCGCTCACGCAAGCCCTTCGCGCTCTATCCATCGCCCAAGGGCCCGCCCCAGGTTTTTACCGCTTGCCTTTCGACCAGGGCAGGGTACTGCTGACTTTATGCCTTGGCCCCCGAAGCGCGAGCTTGTCTCAGTTGCTAATGCAAGCCGACCACATCGTTTTAGGGATGGACCAGGCATGGACTACGGCCCAACTGCATAGCCTGCAAGCGCTGGCACGCCGGGGCACCACACTGGCCTATGCTGGCGGGGCGGGACAAGACGCTGGCAAGCCGGCCCTTGATGCGGCGCTATGGAAGCCGCACGGCGATGAGATACTGGTTTTCGATCCGGCCTGGGCTTTGCGAAGCAGCCGCTCTGCACCTGCGCGAGTCTTTGCAAAACCCGGTCACTGCACGGTCATAGGCGCTGGAATTAGCGGGGCACTGGTGGCGCGCACCTTGGCCTTGCACGGTTGGCAAGTCACCGTGCTGGAACAACATGCTCAGGCAGGCGCCGGTGCATCCGGCCTGCCGGCAGGCTTGGTCAGCGCCAGTGGCAATTCGCCCGCCGACCCGCTGTATGGCCTCACCCGCAGCGCCTACCATCTGACGCGCCAGGTCTTGCAATCGATGTTGGTGCAAGGCGAAGATTGGGACGAAGGCGGCGCGATGCGCGCGTATGCGCCCAGTCCATGGCGCGCCGAAGCACTCTGGCTCAAACCCCAATCCTTGATACGCGCCTGCCTGTCCACCCCCGGCGTAACACTGCAATGCGAGGCCGCAGTGCAGCGCCTGCATTGTGAAGCGGGGAAGTGGCAGGCTTTGGACGCAAGGGGTCATGCCCTTGCAAGCAGTGAACTGCTGATTCTGTGCAACGCCATGGATGCGGCGCGACTGCTGGCCAAGACCGACGAGCCCGTAGCCGACGCCCTCAGCAGCGCAGCGCGCCGCGCCTTGACGCAACTGCACCCTGTATACGGAAGCATCAGCAGCGGCCCGGCTACGGATCTGCCAGGAAGACCGGCGCTTCCCGTGCAGGGGCAAGGCCATTTCCTGCCTGCAGTGCCGAGCACACAGGGCTTGCAATGGCTAGCCGGGGCTGGCTTTGAAGCCGACGACACGGCCAGCGAAACAGATTGCCACCAGGCTAATCTGGCCCGCATGGCACAACTCCTGCCGGATGTATCGCCAGCATTGCAAGCGCAATACCGCGCCGGGCTGCTGGGCCTGTGGCGCGGGCAACGCTGCGTTGCGCACGACCGATTGCCACTGGTGGGGCCGGCAACTGCCAGCGGCGAAAACGGCTTGTGGATGTGCCTGGCCATGGGCGCGCGGGGGCTGACGTTTGCAGCCCTGTGCGCCCAATTGCTGACAGCGCGCCTTATGGCTGAGCCCTTGCCCTTGCCCAAGCGTTTGGCGCGCTTACTGGATATGCAGCGCTTGCAAGACCGGGGAAGCTAAAGCGGCGATCAGCGGTTGTTCAGATAAGGTTTACCCAGAGCCGCAGGCGCCACCGCACGGCCTACAAAACCCGCTAGCAAAACCACGGTCATCAGGTAGGGCAGCGCCTGAATGGCTTGCACCGGGACGGCGCCGATACCGGGAATGTCCACGCCTTGCAGGCGCATGGCAATCGCGTCCAACAAGCCAAACAGCAGGCAAGCGCCCAAAGCGCCCCAGGGCTTCCAGCGTCCAAAAATCAAGGCGGCCAGGGCCATAAAGCCGCGTCCGGCCGTCATATGTGCTGAAAAATTAGCGCTTTGTGCCAGTACCAAATAGCTTCCGGCCAAGCCGCACAAAAGTCCATTGATGGCCAAAGCCGCGTAGCGCAGCCGCAGCACCGACACGCCGGCCGCATCGACCATTTGCGGGTTCTCGCCAACTGCGCGCAAACGCAGACCAAAACGGGTGCGAAACAACACATACCAGGACAAGGGCACCAATGCATAGGTGCCATACACCAGCAGGTTGTGGCCTAACAGCGCCTGGCCGATCACCGGCCCCCACCAGGGCAGCGGCTGCACCGCCTGCACCAGCCATTGCCAATGCGCCTGCACGCGCACATCCGCTGACAAGGGCGGGGTTTGACCGCCTTGTGCGAACCAGGCGATACCCAGCACCACGGTCAACCCGGCGGCGATGATATTGATCGCCACGCCGGACACCACCTGGTCGCCCGGATAGCTGACGCAGGCCAAGCCATGCAAGGAAGAAAGTAAAACGCCCACCACCATGGCGGCCAGCAACGCCAGCGTGGTCGAGCCGCTAACAGCCCCCACCGCGCCAGCAGCAAAAGCGGCAAACAGCATCTTGCCTTCCAGTCCGATATCCACCACCCCCGAGCGCTCGGAAAACAAACCGGCCAGCGCACACAAAACCAAGGGCGTGGCCAGGCGCACTGCCGAAGCCAGCACCGAGGCCACCAGTGTCTCATCCATGCTTTGCCCCATGCAAGTTCAGTGCGCGCAATAGCGCGGCCAGCGGCCTGGCCACCACATAGCTCATAGCCCCGGAAAACAGCACCACAAAACCTTGCAGCATGACCACCATATCGCGGCTGAAACCGGGCACATCAAAAGCGACTTCGGCTCCGCCTTGAAACAGCGCGCCAAACAAAACACTGGCCAGCACCACACCCACCGGATGATTACGACCCATCAAGGCTACGGCGATACCGGTAAAGCCGGCGCCGCCGACAAACTCCAACACTAGTTTGCCGCTGACCCCGGCCACTTCATTCATGCCGACCATGCCGGCCAGTGCCCCACTGATTGCCATGGCCAGCACAATATGCCGGCGCGGCCGGATTCCGGCATAGGCCGCCGCGCCAGGACTAGAGCCTACGGCCCGCAGCCGGTAGCCGCTGCGGCTGTGCCACAGGAAAAAATACACCGCCACGCAGGCTAGCAAAGCCAAGAGCAAGCTGGCGTTCAGTGGCGAGCCGGGCCAATCGACTCCGGCTAATGCCATGAGTTCGCGGGCCGGCATCAGCTGCGCCGAGGGTGCAAAGGCCGCGCTTTCGATAGCCACATTACCCGGTGCACGCAAATGGTTAACCAGCAAGTACACCAGCAAAGTACTGGCCAGAAAATTGAACATGATGGTGGAAATGACCACGTGGCTACCGCGGTAGGCTTGCAGATAGCCGGGAACCGCGGCCCAGACCATGCCAAATAGCGCACCGCATAGCAGCATCAATGGCAGCATGGCCCAGGCGGGCAAGACCGGCGATAGCCACAGCGCCACCAAGGCGCTGCCCAAGCCGCCCACAGTGGCCTGGCCTTCGCCGCCGATATTGAACAAACCCGCATGAAAAGCCACTGCCACTGCCAGGCCGGTGAAAATAAAGCTGGTGGCGTAGTACAAGGTGTAGCTCAGGCCACGAGCCGTGCCGAAAGCGCCTTGCACCAGGGCCGCCAACACTTGCGAAGGACTTTGGCCCACCAAGGCCACGACGACGCCGGCCACCAGCAAGGCGATTGCCAGGCAGACCAGAGGCAGCAGACCGACATCGGCCCAGCGCGGCAAGGCTGTCGCCTGGCTCATGCGGCAGCTCCGGCCATCAACAAGCCTAGGCGCTCTTCGCTGCAATCGGCAATATCGAGCGCGCCGCTCATGCGGCCCTGAACCATCACCAGCACCCGGTCTGACAAAGCCAAAATTTCATCCAGCTCGCTAGAGACCAGCAGCACGGCGCAACCGGCATCGCGCATGGCGCGCAACTGGGAATAAATAAATTCAATCGCACCTATGTCCACGCCGCGCGTGGGCTGGCCTACTAGCAAAACGCGCGGCGCTTGCCCGAGCTCTCGTGCCAGTACCAATTTTTGCTGGTTGCCCCCGGAAAATTTGCGGCTACCCAGCGCCGCTTTGCGCGGACGCACGTCAAAACGTTCCATCATGTCTGTGGTCGCCTGGCGCATGGCACCCGCGCGCATCCAGCCGGCGCGACAATACGGTGGTAGGTGTTCATAGCCCAAGACCGCAGACTCCCAGGCCTCAAAGTCCATCACCAAAGCCCGCGCTTGACGGTCTTCGGGCACATGGGCCAGGCCGATAGCGCGCGCGGTAAACGGGTCCAGCCATGCAGCGCCCGCAAACTGCCGCCCTAGCACTTGCATGCTGCCGCTTTCGGGCGCGGCCAGGCCCGACAAAACATCGAGCAACTCGCTTTGTCCGTTGCCCGAGACACCGGCTATGCCCACGATCTCAGCGGCGCGCAATTGCAGCCCCACCCCCGCCAGCCGCTGCACACCGCTGACGTCACGCAAGTGCAGGCCTTGGGCTAGTAAAACCGGCGTGGCATCGCGCTGCGGCGCATGTACTGCTGGCGGCCTGTCCAACTGCACTTTGCGCCCTACCATGGCCTGGGCCAGCGCTTGCACGCTAGCGCGCGCAATCGGCATATCTTCCACCACGCGCCCGGCGCGCATGACCGTTACCTGGTCGCACAGGGCCAGCACTTCTTTGAGTTTGTGGGTGATCAAAATCACGGTGGCGCCCTGCGCACGCAACTGGCGCAGCACGGCAAACAATTGCTGCGTTTCCTGCGGCGTTAACACGGCGGTGGGCTCATCCAAAATCAGGATGCGGGCGCCGCGGAATAAGGCTTTCAAAATTTCCAAACGCTGGCGGTCGCCGACGGCCAAATCGGCCACCATGGCATCGAGTGCAATGCGTAGCCCGGTGGACTGCATCAAGGCCTCCAACTGCTGACGTACCGGCGCGCTGGCGCTGGGCAAATGCCAGTGCGGCTCGGCACCCAGCATCACGTTTTCCAGCGCGCTCAGGGTTTCGACCAGCATGAAGTGCTGGTGCACCATACCAATGCCGCAGGCGATCGCGTCTTGGGCATTGCGAATCTGCACCGATTTGCCAAAGACCGCGATGTGGCCGCTATCGGCCGGGTAAATTCCATACAACACCGACATCAGCGTGCTCTTGCCGGCGCCGTTTTCACCAATCAGGCCATGCAAGGTGCCTTGCGCCACCGTGAAGTCCACGTCCACATTGGCCAGCACATCGCCAAAGCGCTTATGGATGCCGGTCATCTGCAAGGCCGCCATCGTTGGCACCCCGGCCACCTCGGCCGGGGCTAGCGAACTTACAGCTTGCAAGCGTTATCGGCCATGTAGTCGGCCACTTTGATTTTTCCGCTGATGATGTCAGCCTTGGCAGCATCGACTTTTTTCTTCATGTCAGCATTGACCAGTTTGGCATTATTGGCATCCAAGGCGTAATCCACACCACCTTCTTTGAGGCCCAGAATCGACAGGCCGGGCTTGTGCGCCATCGCCACGTTATAGACCGCCACATCCACGCGCTTGAGCATGGATGTGAGCATGGTGCCCGGCTGCAAATGGTTTTGGTTGCTGTCCACGCCAATGGCCAATTTCCCCGCGTCTTTGGCAGCTTGGTAAACACCCATACCGGTGCCGCCCGCTGCCGCAAAAATCACATCAACGCCTTGGGCAAATTGGGCTTTGCTGAGTTCGCCACCGCGTGTGGGGTCGTTCCAGGCTGCACCAGTGGTGCCGGTCATATTGGCCATCACCGTGGCTTTGGAATTGGCGAACAAAGCGCCTTGGCGGTAGCCGCATTCAAACTTGCGGATCAGCGGGATATCCATGCCGCCGACAAAACCGACCTTGCCACTCTTGCTGGCCATAGCCGCCATCACGCCGACCAAAAAGCTGCCTTCCTGCTCTTTGAAAACTACCGACTGCACGTTAGGCGCATCGACCACCATGTCCACAATCGCAAATTGCAACTTAGGGAATTCTTTGGCTACTTTTTCAATGCTCGATGCTTGCGAAAAACCAACGCCAATAATCGGGGTAGCGCCTTTTTCGGCCATACGGCGCACGGCTTGCTCGCGCTGGGATTCATTGCTGATTTCGAATTCCAGGTACTTCTTACCGGTGTCTTTAGCCCACTTTTGCATGCCGTTATAGGCCGCCTCATTAAAAGATTTGTCGAACTTTCCGCCCATGTCGTAAATAACGGCCGGCTCGGCCAGCGCGGGGATTGCAGCAGCCATGGATGAAACCAACATGCCGACTTGAAAAAAATGAGCAGTACGCATAAGTAAAGTTCCTAGCGAAGAGGGGTTTAATAAAAAGCACGCCCGAGATACAGCATGCCAAGCCAAGGTGCCACAGCGATCCGGCGCTTGCAGAGGTCTGTGGCAACGAATCATCATACGTGAGCCCAGGGGCCACCGCAAGCAAAGCGCCAGCCAATTTTGCAGCCGCTTGGCCTACACTCGACCAAGGCTCAGCACAGCAAACGCAGGCCTGCGCATATTGGCGTACAAATTTTGAAAGATTTTTTCCATGGTGCTTATAGCGGGATCGGCCAACCTGGATTTTGTGGTTCGTGCAAAGCACATTCCAGCGCCCGGCGAAACTGTGTTGGGCAGCGATTTGCAAACCTTTCCCGGCGGCAAAGGTGCCAACCAGGCAGTGGCCTGCGCGCGAGCCGGTGGCGTACCTGTCGCCATGGCGCTGGCGCTGGGGCGTGATGCCTATGCAAAAGTACTCATAGCGTCTTTACAGAGTGCCGGGGTAGTGCTGCATGCGCAAGCCTTTGACGATGTCGCCAGCGGCACCGCATTTATTTGCGTCTCGGATGACGCGGAAAACGCCATCACCGTTGCGCCTGGCGCCAATACCCGTTTGCTGGCTGCGCATCTGCCTGCGCTCAATGCCTACCGTTTTTTGCTAATGCAATTAGAAATCCCTCTGTCTACCGTCCTCGATTCGGCCCGCCTGGCGCATGCGGCGGGCTTGCAAGTGGCGCTCAATGCCGCGCCGGCGCAAGCCTTGTCGCCCGATCTGCTTGAACTGGTGGATGTGCTCATCGTCAACGAAGGCGAGTTGCGCGCCATCAGCAAGAACCAAGGGAGCATCTTGGATGCCATGGCTACCTTGCCATGCCAGAGCGTCGTGGTGACCCTGGGCGCGCGCGGCGCCGTCGCGCGCCAGGGTCAGGGCCTGCATTACCAAGGCGGCTTTGCCGTCCAAGCGGTCGATACCACCGGTGCGGGCGACACCTTTTGCGGCGTACTCATTGCGCAACTGGCCGCAGGGCAAGGCATGCCAGAGGCGCTGCAATTTGCAGGCGCTGCCGCCGCGCTGTCTTGTACCAAGCCGGGCGCCCAGTCCAGCATTCCTGAAAACAGTGAGGTGCAAGCCTTTTTAGCCGGTCGCAGCGCGGCCGTTGTCTCGGCACTTCAAAGCTACTGCGAGGCCAGGGCCTAAAGCCTGTAGCACCCAAGCCATGCCTATGCCCTCTGCCCGCCACCTGGTTATTTATGACACCGACCCCGGCGTGGATGACGCCATGGCCTTGTACTACGCCCTAGCGCATCCCGAGATTGAGCTTGTGGGCGTGACCACGACCTTTGGCAATGTGTCGGTTTCCCAGGCGGCCACGAACGCTTTGTACCTCTTGGCAATTGCAGGACGGGGCCCTATTGCAGTTACCCAAGGCGTAGCCGCACCTTTGGGTAAACCCGGCGAAGACCCACCAGCCCATATCCACGGGGCGGACGGTTTGGGCAATCTTGGGCCGCGTAAGGCGCACGCGCTGCGTCTAGACCCTCGC
>CANNEW010000089.1 GCA_947503685.1 Comamonadaceae bacterium
CGCGTATCACCGCTGCGCCATCGAGTGCCTTGATAGCGCCGGCGCCTTTGCCATGCGTCTGGTGGCAGGCCACGCAGTTTTGCGCGTAGACTTTTTCACCGCGCTGAGTGATCTCAGCCAGCGTCCAGACTTTGGAAGGATCGTCCGCCAAAGCGGCCATTTTTTTCCTCTCGCCATCAACCCACTTACTGTAGTCCTCAGCCGAGACCACTTTCACATGGATGGGCATATAGGCATGCTCTTTACCGCACAACTCCTGGCATTGACCATGGTAGTCGCCGATTTTTTCGGCGCGAAACCAGGTGTCACGCACAAAGCCAGGGACGGCATCTTGCTTGATACCGAAAGCCGGCACGGCAAACGCATGGATCACATCGTTGGCAGTGGTAATGATGCGGACTTTTTTGTCCACCGGCACCACCAGCGGGTTGTCCACTTTGAACAAATAGTCATCCACTATCTCGCCCTTTTTGGGGCCACCGTTATTGGACATCTCCCGATGCTCACCGTCTATCGTAGAAACAAAACCAATACCCTCGCCCTCACCTTTGATGTAGTCATAGCCCCATTTCCATTGCATGCCGGTGGCTTTAATCGTCACGTCCGCATTGCTGGTGTCCTTCATAGCGACTACCACTTTGGTCGCGGGTAAGGCCATCAAAATCACGATGATGAAAGGAATTACGGTCCAGATAATTTCGACAGTCACCGACTCATGGAACGCGGCCGGCTTGTGGCCCCGCGATTTGCGGTGTTTCCAGATGGAATAAAACATCACCGCAAACACCGCGACAAAAATCACCGTGCAAAGAATCAGCATGAACCAGTGCAGCCATTGCTGCTCGCGCGCGATGGCAGTCACCGCGGGAGGCAGGTTCAACTGAAGTACCGAGGGTCCACCGGGCAGGTCATTCACGGTTGCGGCCAGGCTCAGGGAGCCCGTACCAAGCCAAGCGCCTGCTATCGCCAACGGTGAGGCTGATTTATTCAAAATACTCTTCATCGTTTTCACTTTCAATGCCTCTAAGTTTGCAAAATTACTATGTCACGGGGCTTACACGGCGCTTTGGCCCATGCGGACAGCGCGGCGCAATTCTTGCGCCAGGGCCTCACGCCGCTCGGGACGCACATAGCGCCCCACCTGTATGGACTTGCCCTGGCCCGACACTGCGATAAGCGAATGTTCACCACCCAGCGGCTCGATCCTGACCCATTGCCGGTGGAACTGTGCCCGCTCACGCACGCCAGCGGCCTCATGCTCCACCACCACCTGCGATCCGTCCACCACAATGCGCTCCTGATCGAGCACATGCCTGGAAAAAATCAAAAAACAAATACCGACTGCCACCGTCTCCAACGCCGCGAAAGGCAGAACCAGCAAGGCCCCCTGTAGCCAAAAGAACAAGCCGATACACAAAGAAACCAGACTCAGCGAAGCGAAAACCACCAGCATTTGCGCTGGCGATAAGGGCGCATGGCGCCGCAAAACCCACTCAAAACGGGGATTTTTTGCATCGGCATCGAGGGAGTAACTGAAGCTCACACAATTTAGAAGTTGATGGCGCGGCCCCAACAGCAGGGTCGCGAAAGGATAAAAAAACGGGTCAACCAAACCTATCAATTGTATTCCATGCCTCTGTGACGCAAGACTTGCGGCCCCCCATGCAACCGAGTGTCCAAAGGGCTTCCCGAGGCGTTCCCTAGCTCATCGGAGCTTTTGGGCGCGCAAGCTTTCCCGCATCTGCTCCAAGGGGATCAGGGTTTGCGCCTGAACCGCCATGCGCGGCGCAGGTTTAAAGGCATGGCCGTAAATAATTTCAAAAGTCAGGCTTAATCGCCCACTCTGGGCGGGGTCAGCAAGCCCGGCGGCAATGGCGTGGTGCAAAGCGGCACGCCAGGCACGCCCCCGCAAAGCGACAAAGCGCTGGGGGTGCAAATTGCGGCCCAGACCGCGCAATTCGGCCAAAAGCGTCGCAGGCGAGGAAAAAGACAGCGTAATGCGCTCCATATCCATCACCGGCTCTGCAAAACCAGCCTGCACCAACATATCGCCCCAATCGTGCATATCGGTAAATGCATGGGCCGGGGCAGGCCAGCCCTGGCGGGCGTAGAGATCGCGCAATTCACGCAATGTGTCCGGGCCCAGGCAGGAAAACATCAAAAAACCATCGGTTTGCACCAGGCCGTGCCAGCGCTGGATCAGCGCTTGCGGGTCCGGGCTCATGTGCAAAGCCATATTGGCCCAGAGCAAGTCCACGGGCGTGGCGGGCGCCTCAAAGCGCGTCGGGTTTTTCCATCGCTGGGCCGACCACCAGGGCGGGCGCAGGGCTGCGCGGGCCAGCGCCAAGGCTTGTGGCGGCTCCTGTTGCACAAAACTGGCGGCGGCGGGGTAACGCCGGCGCAAAAGCGCGTGCGCCTCGATTCCGCCGCGCAGTACCTGCCAATGCAGCCAACTGCGCGGCTGCTTAAGCATCCATTGCAATCGGTCCTCCATGCGCCGCGCCACCTCCTCGTGCAGCCAGGGCGATGCCGGCTGATCTTCCCGCCCCATCGAATCAGCCAGAGGCCATGCAGCCCAGCGCTTTGCAGCTTGGGCATCGATGGTGGGTGGGCGTTGGTTGGTCATCAAGCGGGAAAAGGGGGCCGGGGGGCGGGGAGCAGCGCGCTGGCGAGCGGAGCGGCGCCAAGGCCCAATCTGGCTTGGGGGCAGTATATTGGCAGCATGTTTATTGCGTTGTTTCAAGGGCTGGCGGCGCGCCTGCCGAGCCGCTGCGCGGTCTGCCATGCCTGGCCTGGCCCGCCCTTGTGCGAGGCCTGCATCGGGCTTTTTGCGCAACCCAGGCCACGCTGCAAGCGTTGCGCGCTGGCGGTCGCCGATGCCGATACGCCTTGTGCTGCCTGCCTGGCAGCGCCCAGCCCGCTGGATACGGCTCTGGCCGCCGTCAGCTATGGCTATCCCTGGGCGGATGTGGTGCAGGAATTCAAATTTCGGGCGCAGCCGGCCTGGGCACGCAATTTAGCGGTACTCATGCGCAGCGCTCCCTGGGTGGAACCGGCGCTGGATGCTGCCCACTGGGTGCTGCCCATGCCGCTTTCAAAGCAAAGACTGCAAAGCCGGGGCTTTAACCAGGCCTGGCTACTGGCCCAGGCCCTGTCGCCCGCCAAGGCACGCGCCCAGTGGCTCTTGCGCATTCGCGATACCCCGGCGCAGAGCAGTCTGGCAGGCAAAGAAAGGCTCGCCAATGTAGCCAAGGCCTTCGCTATCGACCCGCTGCGCCAGCGCGACCTAGAAGGGAAGGACGTGCTGTTGGTGGACGACGTGATGACCAGCGGCGCCTCTTTGCGCGCTGCCGCTTTGCCCTTGCGCCAGGCAGGGGTGCGCCGCGTCACCGCGCTGGTCTTCGCCCGCGCCGAAACCACGCAATAAGAGCAGCTCCAGCGCCTTGGGGCCGCGCGACAATGCGGGCATGTTGCATATTGTTTTGGTTCATCCAGAAATTCCGCCCAACACCGGCAATGTGATCCGCCTAGCCGCCAATACCGGTTGCAGCCTGCACCTGATCGAGCCGCTGGGCTTTTCCATGGACGACAAACATATGCGCCGCGCCGGCCTGGACTACCACGAGTACGCCAGCGTACAAAAACACGCCAACTGGCAAGCCTTTATCGACGCCGCCAGCCCAAAGTCCGATCGTATGTTCGCGCTCACCACGCGGGGCAAGCGCAGCCCTTATGCGGTGGAGTTTGCCGAAGGTGACTGGTTGGTGTTTGGCTCGGAAACCGCAGGCCTGCCGCAGGCCGTACGCGATAGCTTTGACGCCAGTCAATGTCTTAAATTGCCCATGCAAGCAGGCCAGCGCAGCCTGAACCTGTCCAACGCGGTGGCGGTGACCGTGTTCGAAGCCTGGCGACAGCTGGGTTTTACCGAGGTTCAGCCGTAGAGGCGGGAAATCGATTCGGCCACACACACCGGTTTGGTGGCGCCTTCGCGCTCGCTAGTCACTTCCCAGGTAAATTGGTAACCGCCTTGGTCGATCGCATCAGCGGCCAGCAGCTTGATGTGCGCCCGCAAACGGCTGCCCACCGGTACCGGGCCGACAAAACGCACCCGGTTGAGACCGTAATTGACGCCCATGCGCACCTGCTCGATGTGCATGGCCGACGCAAAAAACAGCGGCAACAGCGACAGCGTCAAAAAACCATGGGCAATGGGCGCGCCAAAAGGGCCGGCCTGGGCGCGTACCGGGTCCACATGAATCCACTGGTGGTCGCCGGTCGCCTGGGCAAACTGGTTGATCTGCTCTTGGGTGATAGTGACCCAATCGCTAGTGGCTATTGGCTGCCCGGCCAGGGCGGCCAGCTGCTGCAAATTTTCAAAATTTCTCATAGAAAACGCTTTTTCCAAAAAGGCACAAACAGACCATCAAGCCTCCAGCCACTTGCCAATAGACTTCCATTGCTCGCGGTCTTGTTCCATACGGCTGGTCTGCACATCAAACACCGTGAGCCCATTGGCGGCCAGGTGCACATAATTTTGGGTGTCGCGCAAGGTTCCTACCTTGGGTAAATTAAGCGATTTGACAAACGCCGACAATTGATCTGCCGACAGTGTGCGTTCATCCACCCGCATGGCCACGATACCCACTTCCATGTTGTCGGCATGGCGGCTGGCGGCCAATTCATCGAGAAAACTGCGCGTGGCGTAAATGTCAAAAATACTGGCCTGCAAGGGCACCAGCACCTTGTCGGCCCACTTGAGCACGTCTTTCATCTGCCTGCCCGCCAAGGCCGCAGGGGTGTCGAGCACATAGTGGTCTGCGCCCTTGGGTGGTTTACTAAATTCTTCCGGGTCCACGTCCCAATAGCCAATCGGCTTGGCCGATGGCGGGCGCAGCGACAGCCACAGACGCGCGGAGTGCTGGACGTCCGCGTCGCCCAGCATGACGGTGTAGCCGCGCGCGGCC
Organism: Comamonadaceae bacterium; assembly: GCA_947503685.1. Classification (GTDB taxonomy): domain Bacteria; phylum Pseudomonadota; class Gammaproteobacteria; order Burkholderiales; family Burkholderiaceae_C; genus Allorhodoferax. The sequence goes on from CANNEW010000089.1 coordinate 4,965, forward strand.
AGATAGCCCGCAACGTGGGTGGACAAAGTGGACTTTCCAACCCCGCCTTTGGGGTTGGCAATGGCAATACGTGTCATGCGGTGTTACCTTTTTGCAATTGATTTAATGGCCAAGGGGTGGCGGCCATTATGGGGTGCCTTGGCATCGCGAGAATTGCAATTTTGCACCACCCGGACCCGTGCGCTCAAGCTCTCAGGCAAATCGCTCAGGCAAATCCGTCCCAGACCAGTTTGATACCGGTAAGCAACATGCCGGCGTACACCAGGCGATAAAACAAGACTTGGCTTACATGGCGCGCTAGGCGCACACCGCTCCATACGCCTATGGGCGCCAGCGGCAGCAACACCAGAGCGGTCGCCATATTGCGCAGATCGAGCAGGCCCAGGTAGGCGTAGGGAATCCATTTGCACAAATTGAGCACGAAAAAGAAAAACGACATGGTGGCGGCAAAAGTCACTGGCCTGATGCGAAGGCCAATGAAATAAGCGTTGATAGGCGGCCCGCCGGCGTGGGCCACAAAGCTGGTAAACCCGGAGATGGCCGACAACAAGCGGCCCAGCCATACCGGAGGCGTAGCCAAGGTTGATGCTTTCCAAAAAAGGCGTTGGGCTAGAAAGGCCAGGGTCACTATGCCCACCACCGCCGATACCGCGTGCGGCGGCACCAGCTTGAACAGCAAGGTGCCCAACACAATGCCCAGCACGCCAAATGGCAGTATGCGGCGCAGCAGCACCGGGTCAAAGTCTTTGCGAAAAGCCGCGCTGCCCAGCACGTCCATCGCCAGAAGCAGCGGCATCAAAATCGCGGCCGCCTCGGCTACCGTGACGGACAAGGCCATCATCGGTACGGCCAAAGACCCAAAGCCCGAACCGAAACCACTTTTACTCACCCCCAAAAGCAAAACGGCCGGAATGGCCACTGCATAAAAAAACGGATCGGTAATCAGGGGCCAGGCGTCAAACATGGGGGTGCAGTGGCCGTTCGCGGGCTAAAACGCCCATGGTAACCTTGCCCGATGTTCAACCCCTCCCAAGAGGATGTACGCCGCTTTTTTTGTGCGGTGTACGCCAAATCACAAAATGCCCAGCCGATGGATGCCATCGAAACCCTGGCCGGTCAATGGATCGCGGAGCACCCCCAGTACCACGCCGATTTAGGCGACGAGGAAGCTGCCATATCCCGCGTGTACGCCGAGGGTAGCGGGCAGACCAATCCGTTTTTACACCTGTCCATGCACTTGTCCATCAGCGAGCAATGCAGTATTGACCAGCCTCGCGGCATCCGCCAAGCGGTGGAATTGCTGACGCACAAGCGGCAGTCGCTCCACACAGCCCACCACGAAGCCATGGACTGCCTGGGCACCATGTTGTGGGAAAGCCAGCTTGCCGGGCGACCGCCCGATGGCCAGGCCTATATCGACTGCCTGCAGCGCCACGCCACCCGGGATTGAGCGCAAAAAAACCGCCCGAGGGCGGTTTTTTGACTCGGCCGCTCCGATTTAGCGGAAACGGTTCTGGGGCACGGTTTTGAGCGCGCCGGGAAGGCTGCCCACGTAATTGGCCAATTCTTTGAGTTCGGCGTTGGAGAACTGTTTGGCGATGCCGCCCATGATCGCATTACCACGGCCCACCTGCGGATTCGCGTCTGCTTTGTAGGACTTGAGGGCCACAAACAGGTAATCTTTGTGCTGGCCGGCGATCAAGGGGTAGCTAGGGTCAATGGGTTTATTCAGGTTTTCACCGTGGCAGGAGGCGCAAGCGCCTTTGGCCACCAAGGCTTCACCGGCAGAAGTGCCGCCACCCACTTTGTCGAGGGGCTTGGCATTGGCGTCCACGCCCAGCGCGCTGTAATAGGCAGCCAGATCAGCCATGTCCTGGTCCTTGAGGGTGACCGAGATACCGCGCATGGTGGGGTGCTTGCGCTCCCCTTTTTTGTAGGCATTTAGGGAAGAAATGATGTATTTCTCGCCCTGGCCGGCAATCATGGGGACCTTATGCACCTCGGGGAAGCTGGCCTGGTAGCCCACGATGGAGTGGCAGCCCAGGCACATGGAGTTTTTCTTTTCACCGGCTTTAGCGTCGCCCTTGATGTCCTGCGCAAAAGCGGATGTAAAGGTCACTGAAGCGACAACAAGTGCGATGAGGGAGCGGAGCAATGGGTTCATTTTGCGCGGACAATCGGGTAAATATTGGTATAAATCGAATCTCGAAGTATATCGACCCCACTCCCGTTGCCCCGCCTACGCCATGCCGACCGACCCCGACCTCCGGGCGGCCATTAGACAAGGGCAGGTTCCGCCGGGCACATAGACCACCTTAGCCCCAACTTTTTGCTGCGCCATGAAATTTACCGGTTCCAAGAATTACGTCGCCACCCAGGACTTGATGCTGTCCGTCAACGCGGCCTCCACATTGCAACGCCCGCTGCTGGTCAAAGGCGAGCCGGGCACCGGCAAAACCATGCTGGCCGAAGAGGTAGCCGCAGCGCTGGACCTGCCGCTGCTGCAATGGCACATCAAATCGACCACCAAGGCGCAGCAAGGCCTGTACGAATACGACGCCGTGAGCCGCTTGCGCGACTCGCAACTATCGGACATCGACGGCGGCGAGCGGGTCAAAAACATCCATAACTACATCGTCAAAGGCGTACTATGGCAGGCCTTTACCTCAGAAACGCCGGTGGCGCTGCTGATTGACGAGATAGACAAAGCGGATATTGAATTTCCGAATGACTTGCTGCGCGAGATCGACCGCATGGAGTTTTATTGTTACGAAACGCGCGAGCTGATCCGCGCCAAGCACCGCCCGCTGGTATTCATCACCTCTAACAACGAAAAAGAACTCCCCGACGCGTTTTTGCGCCGCTGCTTTTTCCATTACATCAAGTTCCCGGACCCGGCGACCATGCAGAGCATTGTCGATGTGCACTTTCCAGGCCTGAAAAAAGAGCTGCTCAGCGCCGCCATGAAGACCTTTTACGAGGTGCGTAACCTGCCGGGCCTGAAGAAAAAGCCCTCCACCAGCGAATTGCTGGACTGGCTTAAGTTGCTGTTGGCGGAGGACATTCCGCTCTCGGCCCTGCAAGCCAAGGACGACAAAATGGCGGTGCCACCGCTGGTGGGCGCTTTGCTCAAGAACGAGCAGGACGTCACGCTGTTTGAAAAGCTGATGTTTATGCAGCGCAACAACCGCTGAGATGTCTAAAAAGCCCCGAATTAATTTTCTGGCCATCGGCATTTCCCACGCCATTGGTTTTGTCGTGGGCTGCCTGGCCGGCTATTGGCTGGGCAAACTCATTGGCATGGACATGTTTGCGCCGGGCGATGACAACTCCAGCTTGGTCGGTATTGTGCTGGTGGGGCTAGGCGGTGGGCTGGGCTCCCAATGGGCGCGGCGCTGGCAGCAAACGCGTAAAGATAAAAACGAATAAGGAAGACCCGCTTGGCTTTTGTTGAACCTGTCGACCTATCGGGCTATGGCGTGGCGCTGACCCCGCTGGCGCTGGCGCAAGAGGACGGCTTGCGCGCCGCGGCTGCCGACGGTGCACTGTGGAATTTACGCGTCACCTCGGTGCCCGAGCCCGAAAACACCCGCCAGTACATCGAAGACGCGCTGGCGATGCGCACAGCGGGCGACCGCTTTGCGTTTGCTGTACTGGACAAGCCGGGCGGCAAAGTCATCGGCTGCAGCAGTTACCACGACATCCTGCCCGCGGTAAAGCGCGTGGAAATTGGCTACACCTGGTACGCTAAAAGCACCCAGCGCAGCCACGTCAACACCGCCTGCAAATTGCTGATGATGACCCATGCGTTTGAAACCCTGGGCTGCCATGTGGTGGGCTGGCGCACTGACAATTTCAACTTCGCGTCCCAAGCAGCCATCGAGCGGCTGGGTGCGCGCAAAGACGGCGTGATTCGCGGCCATGCGCTGCGCCGCGACGGCACCATCCGCGATACGGTGATGTACAGCCTTCGCTCAGGCGAGTGGCCGGAGGTCAAGGCGCAGCTGCTCTATTCACTGCACAAGCCCCGTTGAGGTAGCCCATGCTAATTGACTTTTTTTACACTCTGCGCTCGGCCAAGTTGCCGGTATCGGTCAAGGAATACCTGACGCTGATGGAAGCGCTGCAAAAAGGCGTGGTTGGCCCCAATGTGCCCGAGCCCGCCAGCGGCGAAGAGGCTTCAGGCTATGCGATTGAAGACTTTTATTTCCTCAGCCGCACCACCTTGGTAGAAGACGAACAGCATTACGACCAGTTTGATCGCGCGTTTGCCGCCTCC
>CANNEW010000090.1 GCA_947503685.1 Comamonadaceae bacterium
ACGGTGGATATTGCCGTGCTCGCGCGCCACCACCTCGGCCAACTCCGCGCAGGCTTGGGGAACACGCAAGCGCTGGCAGATGTTGCGCAAGAGCTCAACGCTGCGAAGTTCATAGCCGATAGGGCGCGGCCATGGGTCGGCGGGTGTCGTGCCTTTGCCCAAGTCGTGCACCAGGCAGGCAAAGCGTACTTCCAACGGCGCTTGCGCCCCTGCAGCTGCGTCAAGCACCCTACCCAGCTGGATGCCGGCGTCGATTTCCGGATGGTGCTGTGCCGGTTGCGGCACGCCCCACAGTGCATCCACTTCGGGCAGCAGCACCGCCATTGCACCGCAGTCGCGCAAGAGCGCCAGCATTCGCGAGGGCTGCGGCTCCATCAGCCCTTTGGCAACTTCCTGCCAAACGCGCTCGGCCACCAAATGCTGCACTTCGCCCGCTTGCACCATGTCCTGCAGGAGTTGCAAAGTTGCGCTGGAAACCGAGAAGTGCGCAAAGCGCGCTGCAAAACGCGCCAAACGCAATATGCGCACCGGGTCTTCGCGAAATGCCTCGGTACAGTGGCGAAGTACACCGGCAGCCACATCGTGGGCACCGCCAAAAGGGTCGATAAGCGCAGCAGGGACAAAGCTGCCATCGGGGAGCAGTGCATCGGCGGGCACCGCCATAGCGTTGATGCTGAGGTCGCGGCGCGCCAGGTCTTCTTCCAAAGTCACTGCGGGGTCGGCGTGGATGGCAAAGCCCCGGTAGCCCGGCGCGGTTTTGCGCTCGGTGCGCGCCAAGGCATATTCCTCTTTGCTGCGGGGATGTAAAAACACCGGGAAGTCCCGCCCTACGGGCACAAAGCCCGCGTCCACCATCGCCTGCGGCGTACTGCCGACGACCACCCAATCGCGGTCGCGCACCGGCAAGCCCATCAAGCTATCGCGAACCGCACCACCGACCAGATAAATTTGCATGCGGCGCGCGGCGCAGCCCGCTTCAGGCTTGCAGCCGGTAGGGCTCTTCAAATACCAAAAAGTCTTTTTCAGCCAAGGCCGCCTGCACCCAAGCGTTGACGCCGGGCAGCGATTGCACCCGGTCCATGTACGCGCTGGTGAGGGCAGGCACCGGCAAGGCATAGGTGTGCAGGCGCATCACCACCGGTGCGTAAAAGGCGTCTGCCAAGGTGAATGCGCCGAACAACATCGGGCCGCCATGGGATTGCAACAACTCGGTCCACAGGTCCACGATGCGCTGCACATCGGCACGCACACTGGCGTGGTCGCGCCAGATCAACGCGCCGCGGTTGGGCAATAAGGCTTCAATATTCATGGGGCAGTGGCTGCGCAAAGCACTAAAGCCGCTGTGCATTTCGGCGCAAATGCTGCGCGCGCGGGCGCGCGCCGCTTTGTCCGTGGGCCAGAGTTGTTTTTCAGGAAAGCTTTCGGCCAGGGTTTCGCCAATGGCCAGCGTATCCCAGACGCTCAGATCGCCATCTTGCAAGACCGGCACTTTGCCTGCCGGGTTGATACCTGCTATGCGCTGCTTGAATTGCGAATCCGGGCTGAAACTGTCGAAGCGGACATAAACCTCTTCAAAAGCAATGCCCGCCTGCGTCATCGCGACCCAGGGCCGCATGGACCAGGAGGAATAGTTTTTATTACCAATGTAGAGCTTCAACATAGTTTTTTCCTCCTGCTTGAATACGCTTTAGGGCAGATCGAGCCCGGTTTCCGGTGCAATCGCATCCAATGGCCCAACGCTGCCTAAGCGCGCCTTGATGGACTGCGGCTGGCCGCTGATCATGGCAGCATACAGCGTGGTGTTGGACAGTACTTTTTTCACGTAATCGCGGGTTTCGTTGAATGGAATGTTCTCCGCCCAGATCGCCGCTTCCAGCACTGGCGCGCCACTGGCGCCGCGCCATGTCCGCGCCCGGCTAGGACCCGCGTTGTAGGCCGCCGCTGCCAGCGGCATAGAGCCCTGAAAGCTATCGAGCACCAGTTTGAGGTAGCCCGTGCCGATCGCGATATTGGTGTCCCGGTCGGTCAATTTAGCGGGTGTGAAGTCGCTCATACCGATTTTTTTGGCAGTCCATCTGGCGGTCGCTGGCATGACTTGCATCAGCCCCGAAGCGCCCACGACGGAGCGCGCGTCCATGATAAAACGGCTCTCTTGGCGGATCAATCCATACACATAAGCCGGCTCTAAACCAATGCTTTGGGCACGTGCCAGCACAGCGGCCTTAAAGGGCATGGGAAAGCGCTGCTCCATGTCTATCAGGGCTTTGCTGCGTTCGCTGGTGTTGATGCAACGATCCCAGACTTCGGCGTGGCAGGCCAATTCGGCGGCGGCCAGCAGGCTGCGGTCGTCCATGCCGCCTTTGGTGTGCAGGCTGATGCTGTAATTCCATTCGCGCACGCCATCGCTACGTAGGCCCAGGGCCATCGCATACAGCGCACGCTGCAAGCCGGGGTTTTTGCGCGCTGCTTCTTTTTCTTCTAGCGTAGGGGGCACCGGCTTGGCTGGCAATACGCTGCGCTGGCCCAGTTCTTCCAGCGCCAGTTGTTCATAAAAACCGCGGATACCGGCGATGCTTTGCAGGCTCGCCAAGGCCTGGGCACGGGCCGCCTCGCCAGGTTTTTGGGCCAATACAGCGCGCGCATGCCAGTACACCCAGGCTGCATCCGCGCGCAATTCGGGCGGTAAGGCGGCAAAAGCGGCTTCTACCTGCGCCCATTGACCGGCACGCAGGGCAGCGCGCAAAGCCCACAGCACCTGGTCTTCATGCATTTGGTCCAGGCGGCCCTTTTGGTAGTAGGACAAAGCGTTGTCCTGGCTTTTTTGCGCTGCCCGCTTAGCAATCACGCCCCAAATCCAACTGCGCTCTTCGGCTGTCAATTGCGCGCGCCAGCGCAGCTTGTCCACCTCCAGCGCCGCTTCCTGGGGCTCCAGATAGGCCAGCCGGATCAGCGCCAGCGACACGAACTCGCGGGTCTGCGGGCGCAGGGCTGTGAGTTTGTCGTTCAGGTAGCTGGCCGGGCTTTGGTAAATGGCGGACACGGTTTTGACCCATTTGGTATCTAGCGTAGCCACCGCCTGCGTAGTGACTTTGAGGCGGTCGTTCTCCATCCCCAGGCGCGCGCGCAGCCAGGCCGCCTGGGCCGGCATATTGCGCGCCTTGATCAGTTCCTGGGCCGCGTCGGCACAGGCTTCGTCGGGCTCGCGCTGGGCTAGCCAGAGGGCCTGTAACTGCTTGGCCACGTCGGCGCCGCTGCTGAGGTAGTCGCTCCACAAGGCGTAGCATTGGATCGACCGGTCATCGGCCATGCGGTACAGGGGCAGTTGGGCGCGAAACGCGGCCCAATCCCGGTTGCGGCCTAACTGCAGCAACCATTCGGCACGGAGCCGATCCTCCTGGTAGCTACCGGCATAGCGCGCAAGCACGCTTTCGATCTCGGCCTTGTCGGCCTGGTCCAACCGGAGCGATATCTCCCAGTAAGCCGCCCAGGGCTCCAGCAGCGAGCCTTTGGCTTGCGGCAATAATTGCGTCAGTTGCTTGCGATCGCCGAGTTTGAATGCCTGCGCCATGTCCAGCACGGCCTGGTCGTTGCGCGCCAGATCCACGGCTTGGGCCCGCGCAGCGTAGCTAGGCAGGGCGACTGCGACAATACAGACCCAGGCCGCGAAATTTTTTTTGATTAACCACATGGGGTGATTATGGACAACTCTATAGACCCTAAAGTCCAGGAAAAAAAGGCCTTGCGCAAGGCTTTGCTCGATGCCCGGGCCAATCTACCGGACCGACTGCACCGCGCAGAGTTATTACTGCGGGTGATGCGCGTCTGGCTGGTAGGCCGCACCGATACGACGATTGGCGCCTACTGGCCCATCAAAGGCGAGTTTGACCCGCTGCCCGCACTGCACCGCTGGAAAGAGGACGGCGAGCTCAATGACATCGCGCAGCGCCGACGCATTGCTTTGCCAGTGGTCAACAAAGCGCACAAGACCATGACTTTCCATATTTGGTACCCCGGCTGCCCGATGGAAGAGGATGCCTACGGCATTCCCAAACCCAAAGACACCGAGCAGGTGATGCCTAGCCTCTTGTTTGTGCCCTGCGTGGGCTATAGCGCGGGCGGCTACCGCTTGGGGTATGGCGGCGGTTTTTATGACCGTATGCTGGCCAGCCTGGAGCCCCGCCCCCATACCGTCGGCCTGGGTTTTGGCAATAGCTTTGTGCCCGATTTCGCGCCCGAAGCGCACGATATCCCGCTGGACGCGGTGCTAACCGACTATGGCATGGCCTGGCCGGTGGACCATCCGGGGCGCGTGTCGCGCGATTAGTTTTTTGTGCGGCCAGGGCGCGCACATCGTTTTCATAGCCTTTGAGCAGGCGCACCATGTGCTTGCGCTGTTCGGCGCTAGTTTGAGCGTGCAGTCGGGCAAAGGCCTGGCAGGTATTGGCCGTCATTTGTTCATGGTACTGCCGGTAGGCCGGGTTGGAAGACTGGACATAGCGCTGCGCCAAGTCGGCCAGCGCGCTCTGTGCGGTCGGGGTATCGGCGCCTCGCAAGCGTTCCAGGGTTTGCAAAACCGCCTGCTGGCGTGCTTGCACCTCCTCGAAATAGCGCTTTTCGTCAAAGCCGGTTTGGGCCATGGCATCTTTGAAGGCACGGGTTTGCTCCGCGCTTAGCTTGCCATACAGGTCTTCCATGCGCTCCAGGCTTTTGCGCGTGCGCATGTCCATGCCTTGGGTTCTGGCGTCTTGCCATTCCTCGCGCATTTTGCGATTGTTTTTTTCATAGGCCTTGGCCAGACCTGCCAATTGCTCCGGCTTAAGCCCAGGCACTAGCGCCGCTGCGATCGGCATGGCGCGTTGTGTGAGCGCTTCGCTGCGCTGGAACACCGACGCATAAAGCGCGCAAAAACGCGGGCCGTCGGGGTTTTGCAGTGCCAAGGTCTGGGCCTCCTGCAAAAGTTCGGATACCAGGGGCATTTCTTCGCTGCGGTGCCATCGGTGCAGTGTCTTTAATTCTGCGCCGACGCGGCGTGCCTGCGCGTTGTCAAAGTCCAAGTAGCTGTCCAGCCAGAAATACATGAGGTCGGGCGCTGCGCTATAGCCCAAGCGTGCCGCACTGCAGCCGCCAAGCGCTAACACCAAGCACAGCAGCACGAGCGTCAGAAAGCGCCTGCCCATGCCACCGATAATGGCGCTTGGGCAGTGGGTACCAGCCACCGGCTGGAAAAAAGTAAAGGGCATAGCAGTGAGTCTAATTGCGAGCGATGCATCCGCTTTGGGTGCTGACAAGATCAAGCCTGCTGTTGAGGTGGTCATGATGGCCGCTGGCAAGGGCACGCGCATGAAAAGCAACAAACCCAAAGTGCTGCAGATGCTGGCCCATTTACCCTTGGCAGGGCATGTGCTGGAGGCCGCGCGTTGGGTGGATGCGCGCAAAGTCGTGGTCGTAACTGGGCATGGCGCGGCACAAGTGGAGTCGGCCTTGTCGCTGTTGGCAGGAACGCTCCAGCTGGAATTTGCGCGCCAGGAACCCCAGTTGGGGACCGGGCATGCAGTACAAACTGCCGCCCCGCATCTGGCCGACGATGCGATCGTACTGGTCTTGTCCGGGGATGTGCCCCTCACACGCGGGGCGACTTTGCAAGCCCTGTTGCACTTGTGCGCCGGCGAGCATCTTGCCTTGCTCACGGTCAATTTGCCCGATCCCAGCGGCTACGGACGCGTGCTGCGCAATGGCCCATCGGTCACCGCCATCGTCGAACATAAGGACGCGAGCCCAGAAGAGCGCAGCATTCAAGAAATCTACGGCGGCATACTGGCAGCGCCTGCGCTACAGCTTAAACAATGGCTGGGGCGGCTGGACAATCGCAACGCCCAAGGCGAGTATTACCTCACGGATGTGGTGAAGTTGGCGGTGCAGGACGGTGTGCAGGTGCTGGCCCATCGGATTGACGACCCCTTGGAGGTGGCTGGCGTGAACAGTCCAGCGCAACTAGCCGCCTTGGAGCGCGCCCATCAATTGCGCTTGGCCGAGGCTTTGATGGAGCAAGGCGTGCGACTGAAGGATCCTGCCCGCATTGATGTGCGCGGTTCGCTGGTTTGCGCCAGGGACGTTGAGATCGATGTCGGCTGTGTGTTTGAAGGTCAGGTGTACTTGGGCGATGAGGTACGCATCGGGCCCCATTGCGTGCTGGCCAATTGCAGTATCGAGGCGGGGACGATCATCCAGGCATTTACCCATGTTGATGGGGAAAGCAAAGGCGTGCGTGTGGGTGCAGGTGCCCGTATCGGTCCGTTCGCGCGCCTGCGCCCGGGGGCCGATCTGGGGCAGGACGTGTATATCGGCAACTTTGTAGAAGTCAAAAATGCCCGCCTGGCCCAAGGTGCAAAGGCCAACCATTTGGCGTATTTAGGCGACGCCACGGTGGGTGAACGGGTAAATTTTGGCGCCGGCAGCATCACGGCAAATTACGACGGCGCGAACAAGCACCAGACCGTAATCGAAGATGATGTGCATGTCGGCAGCAATTGCGTGCTGATTGCGCCGTTGACCCTGGGCGCGGGCGGCACCATAGGCGGCGGCTCGACGATTACCAAGGACACGCCTGCAGGTGCATTGACGGTGGCGCGGGGCAAGCAAGTGAGTGTTGCTAACTGGAAGCGCCCGGTGAAGGGCGCTAAGTAATTTTTTCAGAGTCGGGGCAGCGGCAAAGCGGCGCTAAATTTTGCGCGCTTGATGCTGAAAAACGCTTTGACATTGCGCACGTTGGCATCTTGGGTGAACAAGCGGCGCGTCACCTCTAAGTAATCTGGCATGGACAGGGCCTGCACCACCAGAATGAAATCTGGGCCGGAGGCTACGCGCCAGCATTGCTGGACGGCATCCTCGGCGATCGCCTTGGCCTCGAAGGCGTCCAAATGCTCTACCCCCTGCACATCCAAGGTCACTTCCACCAGCGCGCAAACCATGTGCCCCACCGATGCGCCCAAGCGCGCCGGGTTGAGTACCGCAATCTGCCGCTCGATCCAGCCGCCGTCGGCCAGGCGCTTGACGCGTCGCAGACAAGTCGGGGGCGAGATGCGCAGTTTTTCTGCGAGCGCTACATTGCTTAGCGATGCATCCTGCTGGAGATGGCCCAAAAGCTGAAGGTCCAAGGCATCCAATTCTTCTGAAATTTTCATATATTTTTCTTAATTTTTTGAATTTAAATTTTTTGATTTAATTTTATTGAATTTTAAATTCTTTTTTATTAAATTTTAAATCATTAATTTCTCGTCAGAACGCATAGTATCAGGACCTCACTTCGGAGTCTTACTATGTGTGGCATTGTCGGCGCGGTCTCCAACCGCAATATCGTCCCGGTCTTGGTACAGGGTTTGCAGCGTTTGGAATACCGGGGCTATGACTCCTGCGGTGTGGCCATTCACACGGCGAGTCTGCATCCCAATACAGCGCACCCCGGACTGCGCCGTGCCCGTAGCACCGCCCGCGTGGTGGAGTTAATGGCCCAGGTAGAGGCCGATGCACTTGAAGGCGGCACCGGTATCGCGCACACGCGCTGGGCCACCCATGGCGCGCCTGTAGTGCATAACGCACATCCCCATTTCAGCCCCGGCAAAGGCCCAGGCACGCAAAACGGCCGGCTTGCCTTGGTGCATAACGGCATCATCGAAAACCACGATGAATTGCGCGCCAGCCTGCAGGCCAAAGGCTATGTCTTTAACAGCCAGACCGACACCGAAGTGATCGTGCACCTGGTTGACAGTTGCTACAACGGCGATCTCTTGGATGCGGTGATGGCCTGTGTTTTGCAACTACGGGGTGCTTATGCAATTGCGGTGATTCATGTGGACGAGCCCATGCGCATGGTAGGCGCGCGCGCCGGCTCGCCACTCGTCATCGGTGTGGGCCAGGGAGAAACATTTTTGGCCAGCGATGCCATGGCCTTGGCCGGAGTGACAGATCAAATGGTGTACTTACAAGAGGGGGACGTGGTGGACGTGCAAGCAGGCAAGTTCTGGGTGCTTGACAGTGCGCACAAGCCGGTGACACGCGCGGTGCAAACGGTACTGGCGCATAGTGGCGCGGCGGAGTTGGGGCCCTATCGCCATTACATGCAAAAGGAAATTTTTGAACAACCGCGCGCTGTGGCCGATACCTTAGAAGGTATTGCGGGCATCGTGCCCGAGTTATTCGGCGATGGCGCTTACAGCATCTTCAAACAGATTGATAAGGTGCTCATTCTGGCCTGCGGCACCAGTTACTACAGCGGCTGCGTAGCCAAGTACTGGATCGAAGCCATCGCCAAATTGCCCTGCGCAGTGGAGATCGCCAGCGAATACCGTTACCGCGATTCGGTGCCCGATCAGAAAACCTTGGTCGTCACCATCAGCCAGTCCGGCGAAACTGCGGACACGCTTGCGGCACTGCGTCACGCGCAATCGCTGGGCATGGAACACAGCCTTACCATTTGCAATGTTGCGAGCTCCGCCATGGTGCGGGAGTGCAAATTGGCCTACGTCACGCGCGCCGGCGTGGAAATCGGGGTCGCTTCCACCAAAGCTTTCACCACCCAACTGGTCGGGCTGTTCTTACTCACGCTGTCCCTGGCGCAAACCAAAGGCCACTTAACGGAGGCAGATGAAACCACGGCACTCAAAGCACTGCGCCACCTGCCAAGCGCGCTGCAAGCCGTGCTGGCGCTGGAGCCCGCCATCATCGCCTGGTCCGAAGAATTTGCCTCCAAAGAAAATGCCTTGTTTCTAGGACGCGGAACCCACTACCCGATTGCCATGGAAGGCGCGCTGAAACTCAAAGAAATCACCTACATCCACGCCGAAGCCTATGCCGCCGGCGAATTGAAACATGGGCCCCTGGCTTTGGTCACCAGTGCCATGCCGGTGGTGACTGTTGCACCCAACGACGCCCTGCTGGAAAAGCTAAAAAGCAATATGCACGAAGTACGTGCCCGCGGAGGCATGTTGTATGTACTGGCAGATGCTGACACGCACATCCAAACCAGCGAGGGCATCAACGTCATCCGCATGCCGGAAAACTATGGCCATCTGTCGCCGATCTTGCAT
>CANNEW010000091.1 GCA_947503685.1 Comamonadaceae bacterium
GTACAGGGCCAGCAGCGCGCCCGCAATCGTGCCCAGGGTGTTGAGCAACCAGTCCTCACGCGAAGCGACGCGCTGCGGCAAATAGCTTTGCAAAGTTTCCAGCAACAGCGACAGCAAGGCGCCACAAGCCACAGCCAGCCAAGCAGGTGGCACCCGGTGCCGGGTGCGCAATCCCAACCAGGCTAGCAAGGCCCCTAGCGGCAGGTAACCGGCGATATTGATGGCGACATCAAAGCCGGTCCAATAGCGCGGCAGCGGTGCCGCCATAAAGGCCCAGGGCACAATGCCTTGGTCGCGCCAGTCGGCAAAGGGGTACAAGCTGGCATAGACCACCAGCGTGCAGTACATCCAGGTGAGGGGCCAGGCAGCGGATTTGTGCATGGCGCTATCCGGTTAAAAAGGCTTGAGCACCACCAGCAATACCGCTGCGACCAGAAAAAGTACCGGGATTTCGTTGAACCAGCGGAACCACACATGGCTGCGCAAGGCGGTCTGCACTTCCAACTGGCGCAGGATGCGGGCGCACAGGTGATGGTAGCCCAGGGTCAGGATAACAACGACGAGTTTGGCATGCATCCACCCATTACCCGGGCCCAGCCCCACGCCGTAGTACAGCCACAAAGCCAGCCCCAAGCCCAGCGCCGGCACGGCCAGCACGGTGCTAAAGCGCAAAAGCTTGCGTGCCATGAGTAGCAAGCGGGCGCGTTCCGCTTCGGAACCGGGCTCGACCATCGCAAGGTTTACAAATATGCGCGGCAAATAAAACAGCCCGGCAAACCAGCTGGCGACGAAAACAATGTGGAAGGCTTTGACCCAGAGCATATTCAAAGTGTAGCCGCAGCACCGCCGGGGCAGGGGTCCCAATCGCGGGCAAAAAAAACCCCAGCACACGGCCGGGGTGGTAAGCCTATTTGCTGTCACACATCAAGGCCCCGCTCAGGGAGGAAAAGCGGGAGGAACCGAAGTTCCCAGGATCAAGTATACATTTATTAGCAAAAAAGTCACGAATTTTTTGTTTTGATTAAAAAAAATGTTTTATGTGTTGCAAATAATACATAGTCATCGGGCACGTCTAAGCCGGGCTGCGCAGCGGGCCGCGCCATTTTTATTCCCGAGCCGCTGCGAAATCAGGCACAATTTTCCCCATGATGACCCCCGCACCCTTCCCCATTGGCCGTCCCCGCCGCCTGCGCCGCGACAGCTTCACCCGCAATCTGGTCCGCGAAAACGCGCTTACGGCGCATGACCTAATTTATCCGGTTTTTGTGGTCGAAGGGCAGCACCAGCGGGTGGCCGTGCCCTCCATGCCGGGCGTGGAGCGCCTGAGCCTGGACTTGCTGCTGCCGGTGGCCCAGGCCTGCGTGGAGCTGGAAATCCCGGTGATGGCTTTGTTCCCGGTGATCGACCCGTCGCTCAAAACCTATGACGGCGGCGAAGCGCTCAACCCCGACGGCTTGGTGCCTCGCGTCGTACGCGCCCTAAAAAAAGAGTTTCCCCAGTTGGGCATCATGACGGATGTGGCGCTGGACCCGTTTACCAGCCACGGCCAGGACGGCCTGCCCGACACCCGGCCCGAAACCGAAGGCTACATCCTGAATGACGAAACCACCGCCGTGCTGGTACAGCAAGCGCTCACGCAAGCGCGCGCCGGCGTGGACATCGTGGCGCCCAGCGACATGATGGACGGGCGCATAGGCGCCAACCGCCAGGCGCTGGAAGCGGAAAAACTAGTACACACCCGCATCATGGCCTATAGCGCCAAGTACGCGAGCGCGTTTTACGGCCCCTTTCGCGACGCCGTGGGCTCGGCCGCCAATCTGGGCAAAGGCAATAAAAAGGTGTACCAAATGGACCCGGGTAATAGCGACGAGGCGTTACGCGAAGTGGCCATGGACATTGCCGAGGGCGCCGACATGGTGATGGTCAAGCCCGGCATGCCCTACCTGGACGTGGTGCGCCGTGTCAAAGACGAATTCAAGGTGCCGACCTTTGCCTATCAGGTGTCCGGTGAATACGCCATGCTCATGGCCGCAGCGCAAAACGGCTGGCTCGACCGTGAGGCCGTCATGCTGGAGAGCCTGCTGGCCTTCAAACGCGCTGGCGCAGATGGTGTGCTCACCTATTTTGCGCTGGACGCGGCGCGCGCCCTGCGCAAGGCGTGACCAGAGCCTATGCGGCGGCGGCCATGAACGCCCCGGTCCTGCTGGTCACCGGCGGCTCGCGCGGCATTGGCGCGGCCACCGCGCTTGCCGCAGCGCAAGCGGGCTATGCGGTCGCGGTCAATTACCAATCCAACTCCCTGGCTGCCGACGAGGTGGTACGCAGCATCCGCGACAGCGGCGGCCAGGCCATGGCCTTGCAAGCCGATGTCAGCCGCGAAGACGAGGTGATGGCGATGTTTGCGCGCATGGACGCCAAGTGGGGGCCCTTGGCGGCTTTGGTCAATAACGCCGGCGTGGTCGATGTCAGCTCCCGCGTGGACGCTATGGGCGTGGGGCGCCTGTCGCGCATGCTCAACACCCATGTACTGGGCAGCTTTGTGTGCGCCCGCGAAGCGGTATTGCGCATGAGCACGCGCTATGGCGGCACCGGCGGCGGCATCGTCAATCTGTCCAGCGCCGCATCCAGGATGGGTAGCCCCGGCCAATACGTGGACTACGCAGCCTGCAAGGGGGCGATTGACACTTTCACCATTGGCCTGGCCAAAGAAGTGGCTGCCGAGGGTATCCGCGTGAATGCCGTGCGCCCGGGCATCATCGAGACCGACATCCATGCCAGCGGCGGCGAACCCGACCGGGCGCAGCGCCTGGCCCCCCAAGTGCCTATGCAGCGTCCGGGCAGCGCGCAGGAGGTGGCCAACGCCATTGTGTGGCTGCTCAGCCCACAAGCCAGTTATTGCACCGGCGCGCTCTTGGACGTGGGCGGCGGGCGCTAGGCGCACACTTGTATGCTTGGGGCGTCGCAGCCCTTGCACCGATCCCAGTCACCGAACCTATTTCGCAGGAAGTTTTGTATGGACACCAGCGCCCTGACCAGCCCCGATTTATCTGTCGAACTGCGCGGCCCCGTACTGTGGCTGACCATCACCCGCGAAGCGCGCCGCAATGCCATGAGCCATGGCGTTTTGGCCGGTATGGCGGCGGCCATCAGCGCGGCACAAAGTAATCGCAGTGTGCGCGCCATCGTGCTCACCGGTGCCGGTGACAAAGCCTTTTGCGCCGGGGCCGATCTGCAAAACGCGCAAGCCTTCACCACCGATTACTCCGAACCCTTAGGCCATTTAGCGCAGCTGCTGCGCGTAGCCAAAGCCAGCTATGTGCCGCTGGTCGCACGGGTCAACGGCGCGTGCATGGCCGGGGGCATGGGCCTCTTGTCCATGTGCGATATGGCGGTGGCCGCAGAACACGCGGTCTTTGGTTTGCCCGAGGTCAAAGTAGGCGTATTCCCTGCCCAGGTGCTCAGTGTGTTGCAACACCTGATTCCGCGGCGCACGCTGGTGGAAATGTGCATTACCGGCGAACCCATTAGCAGCCTGCAGGCCCTGGAGTTTGGTCTGGTCAATTACCTAGACCGCGATGTGGATGCCAAGCTGCAATGGCTGCTCGAGCGTTTACTGGACAAGTCGCCCGCTGCGGTGCGGCGCGGGCTGTACATGCTCAAGAAGATGGAAACTATGGCGTTTGAAGAATCCATGGCTTTTACCGAGAGCCAAATTGCGCTCTTTACCCTGACCGAAGACGCACGCGAAGGCCAACTTGCGTTTCAAGAAAAGCGCAAACCCCAATGGAGCGGCAAGTAAGCGCGCACCAGCAGGCCGATACCGCTTCTCCATCCACCGAATGAACGACACCACTTTTGACTACATCATCATCGGCGCAGGGACGGCCGGCTGCCTGCTGGCCAACCGCCTGAGCGCCGACGCGTCCAAACGTGTGTTGCTGATTGAAGCCGGTCGGCGCGACGATTACCACTGGATTCATATCCCAGTGGGCTATCTTTATTGCATCGGCAACCCACGTACCGATTGGCTGTTCAAAACAGAGGCCGAAGCCGGGCTCAACGGCCGCAGCCTGATTTATCCGCGCGGAAAAACGCTGGGCGGCTGTAGCAGTATCAACGGCATGATTTATATGCGCGGCCAGTCACGTGATTACGCCCGCTGGTCCGATGTGACCGGTGAGCCGCAATGGAGCTGGGACAACAGCCTGCCTTACTTCCAACTCCACGAAGACCACTACAAAGGGGCCAACGCTTTGCATGGCGCGCGCGGCACCGCACCGGCGCTGATGCAGGACGGCGATACCCCCTATCGCGCGCTGCTACGCCACCACAACGCCGGCGGCGAGTGGCGCGTGGATAAACAGCGCCTGCGCTGGGAGGTGCTCGAAGCCTTTGCCCAGGCAGCGGTGCAAGCGGGCATTCCGGCGACCGAAGACTTCAACCGGGGGGACAACGAAGGCGTGGGCTTTTTTGAAGTCAACCAAAAAAACGGCTGGCGCTGGAACACGGCCAAGGCCTTTTTACGACCTACCTGCTACGCGCGGCCTAACTTCGAACTCTGGACCGGCGCGCAGGCGAGCGAGCTGGTGCTGGAAAACCACCCAGGCACCGCAAAGCCTTTGCGCTGCAGTGGCGTGAAGGTTTGGAATGGCCAGGAAATGGTGACAGCCCATGCGCAGCGCGAAGTGATTTTGAGCGCTGGTTCGGTGGCTTCGCCGCAGTTGCTGCAACTCTCGGGTATCGGGCCGGCCCGACTGCTGCAATCCAAGGGCATTGCGCTGCGGCTGGACTTGCCGGGCGTGGGCGCCAATTTGCAAGACCATTTGCAAATCCGCACGGTTTTCAAAGTGAAAAAAACGCCCACCCTGAACACCATGGCCTCCAGCCTGTGGGGCAAAGCACGTATCGGCTTGGAATATGTTTTGAAACGCAGCGGACCCATGAGCATGGCGCCCAGCCAGTTAGGCGCTTTCACCCGCAGCGACCCGCAGCAGCCTTACCCGAATATCCAGTACCACGTGCAGCCGCTCAGCCTGGACGCTTTTGGCTCGCCGCTGCACACCTTCAATGCCATGACGGCCAGTGTCTGCAACCTCAACCCCACCAGCCGAGGCACGGTGAACATTCGCACCCCAGACTTTCGCGACGCCCCGGCGATTGCACCCAACTACCTCAGCACCGATACCGACCGCAAAGTGGCCGCCGATTCGCTGCGGGTGACCCGGCGCATCATGGCGCAAAGCGCGATGCACGCCTTTGCACCCGAGGAATACAAGCCCGGCGTGCAGTACCAGAGCGACGAAGAATTGGCCAAGCTGGCCGGTGATATCGCGAGCACGATTTTTCACCCGGTAGGCACCACCAAAATGGGCCGCGCCGATGACCCGCTGGCAGTCGTGGACCCGCGCCTGAATGTGCGCGGCGTGGCCGGGCTGCGTGTGGTCGATGCGGGCGTGATGCCCTTTATCACCAGCGGTAACACCAATTCACCCACCCTGATGATTGCCGAAAAAGCCGCCCAGTGGATAAGCGAAGACGCCCAGAACTAAGGGGAAACACGCAAGGGTAAGTCCTGATGTTTGTCCGGCGCCACAGCACTACAGTGCAAGGGTGCCTAGATACAGGCCACACTTCGAAAAGCGAAGGGCAGCCCACCAGGCCGCGAGCGATTCCGAGGAGACCATAAGACTCTGGCAATGCCAAGGTTGATAGACCTCTTCAAGAGGCAAAAAGCACTGACCTTGTCGGTGCTTTTTTTTGTACGCTTTTTTTCGCTTGCCTGTTCTGCTGGAGCGCACTTGCGAGCCCCTACACTTGGCCGGACTTGGCGTCGTAGATGTCCGGCTCCAGGCAGCGCGCTCCTGCGACACCTTTTTTTGTACCTCACTCCCCCATGGAATTGCTGCTTGTTTCCGTCGCTTCGCTGTTAGCTGGTTTTGTCGATTCGATTGTCGGGGGCGGTGGATTGATTCTGGTACCTGCTTTGTTTGCAGTGTTTCCGTCCGCGCCGCCGGCCACCTTGTTTGGCACCAACAAAGGCGCATCCATCTGGGGCACGGGATTGGCCACCTTGAAATACAGCCGCCGGGTCAACATGGCCTGGCGTGCGCTGCTGCCGGCGGCGCTAGCGGCCTTGCTAGCCGCATTCGCCGGCGCCTGGCTGGTTACCGTGGTCTCGCCCGAATTGCTTCGCAAAATTCTGCCTGGCCTTTTGGTCTTGTTGCTGGCTTATACGCTGGCGAAAAAAGACTTAGGGCGCGAACATGCGCCGCGCTTTGCAGGCCGCCGCGAAGCACTGGTGCTTGCAGCCATCGGTGCGCTGGTGGGGTTTTACGATGGTTTTTTCGGGCCGGGGACCGGCAGTTTTTTTGTGTTCTTGCTGGTGCGTGTGGTCGGCTATGACTTTTTGCATGCATCGGCCAGCGCCAAATTGCTCAATACCGCCAGCAATCTGGCGGCCCTGGTCTTGTTCGCTTGGAAAGGGCATGTCTGGTGGCATCTGGTGCTGGCCATGGCGCTGTCCAATATGTTGGGCAGCCTGGCGGGCACCCATTTGGCGCTCAAACACGGCACCGGCTTTGTGCGCGTCGTGTTTATGCTGGTGGTAGCGGCTTTGATTGCCAAAACCTCCTGGGATGCGTTTCTGGCCTGATGCAGCGAGGCGCTTAGGGTTTTACGACCAAGCCTGGCGGCTCAGCGCTTTGCAAAGGCGGCGGCCAGCTGACCTCGGCTACCGTGCGCGGTTTGCCGATGGGTGCGGTGGCCTGGCCTTTGCGCACGGCGGCCAAGTCCTCGTCATTGGGGTATTGCTGCAACAGCCAGTAATCAAATACGCGCCTGGCAATAGGCGCTGCCGACGTGGATCCGAAGCCTGCGTTTTCCACAATCACGGCCAGCGCGATTTTCGGCTCGTCAGCGGGCGCAAATGCGATATACAAGGAATGGTCGCGTTGGTGCTCCTCCATGCGCGCCGCATTGTATTTTTCGTTCTTGGCCAGGCTCACCGCCTGGGCTGTGCCAGTCTTGCCGCCGCTCAAGTAACCAGCGCCGGCAAACGAGCGCGCCGAGGTGCCTTCCTGGGTCACGCCGACCATGGCCTGCACAATCACCTGGATGTTTTCAGGTGAAAGCTTCAGGTCTTGGGGGGGTGACGCCGGGCGTTCGATGCGCGCATGCTTGCTGGCGTCTTCCGTGGCCAGCACCAGACGCGGGGTGTATTTGATTCCTTTGTTGGCCACAGCGGCCGTGGCCTGCGCCAGCTGCAGCATGGTAAAGCTGTTGTAGCCTTGGCCTATGCCCAGCGAAATCGTCTCACCCGCGTACCATTTTTGATGCTCGGGCTTGCTGTAATAGCGCCGCTTCCATTCCTGGCTGGGCAGCACTCCTCGCACTTCGCCCAGCACATCGATGCCGGTCGTCTGGCCAAACCCCAAGGGCTTCATAAAGTCGTGCATGGTGTCCACGCCCAACTCATTCGCCAGCGAATAAAAATAGGCGTTACTCGACTCGACAATCGCCCGGCGCATATCCATGATGCCGCCGCGTTCATTTTCCGGACTGCCAAAGCGGTGGCCGCCAAACATGTAAAAGCCCGGGTCGTTGATCAAGGTGCTGGATTTGCGCGTGTCCGTCTCCAGCGCAGCCAGCGCCATAAAGGGTTTATAGGTAGAGCCCGGCGGATAGGTGCCACGCAAAGCGCGGTTGAGCAAGGGCTTGTCCGGCGATTCATTGAGCATTTGCCAGCTGTCCTGGTCGATACCTTCGACAAATAAATTTGAATCAAAAGTAGGTTTGCTGACAAAGGCCAAGACATCGCCGTTTTGCGGGTTGATGGCCACCAGCGCGCCGCGCCGCGCGCCAAACATGCTCTCCACCAACTGCTGTAGCTTGATGTCGATGGTCAAAACCACCGTATCGCCTGGCGTGGCTTTGCTGCTGCTCAGGCGTCGCGTGGCACGGCCGCCGGCAGAGGTTTCAATATGTTCGACGCCGGTAATGCCGTGCAACTGGCGCTCAAAACTTTGCTCCACGCCGAGCTTGCCGATGTATTCGGTGCCTCGGTAATTGGCCTGGTCATCGTCGTCTTCGATTTTTTCTTTTTCGCTTTGGTTGATGCGCCCGATGTAGCCGATCACATGGCTGGCCAATTCGCCGTAAGGGTAATTGCGAAACAAGCGTGCCTTGATCTCTACGCCGGGAAAGCGAAAACGCTGGGCTGCAAAGCGTGCCACCTCAACATCGGTCAAGCGGTTGCGCAAAGGCAGGGACTCAAAAGTCTTGGACTCGTCGAGCAGTTTTTTGAAGCGGCGGCGATCGCGCGGCGTGACTTCAATGACCTCGGATAAAGCGTCTATGGTTGCTTCGAGCCCATTGGTTTTTGAAGGCGTTATTTCAAGCGTGTAAGCCGAATAATTACTGGCCAGCACAATACCGTTGCGGTCCTGAATCAAGCCCCGGTTGGGCACGATAGGCACGACGGCAATGCGGTTGCTTTCGGCCTGCGCCAGCAAATCATCATGGCGCCAGAGCTGCAAATACATCAAGCGCAGCAGCAACAGCAAAAAGCAGAACAACACCAATATCGTGAACACAAAAATGCGCTGCCGAAAGCGGTGCAGGTCGTGATTGATATTACGCAAGTCCATGGTGTACTTTGGCTAGAGCGGACGGTTGTCGTCCGGGTCCGGCGCGCGGCGCTGCGGCGCCAGCAGCATCGAACTGATTACCGGCCACAGCAGTGCCTCACCTACCGGTGCCATCAGCACCCACCAGCCCGGAAAATTGCCGCCAATCATGGCGTTGAGCAATAGCTCCACCGTGTGCACCAGCGCAAACAAGGGCAGTACTTGCATGGTTTGCTCGGGCAAACTGAACCACAACAAGCGGCGGTGCACCATGATCGCAAAGTAGCTCAGCACCGTATAGGCCATGGCGTGCTGTCCGAGCAAGCCGCCCTGGTACACATCGAGCATCAAGCCGAACACAAATGCGGCGGCAATGCCC
>CANNEW010000092.1 GCA_947503685.1 Comamonadaceae bacterium
AGCGAGTCAGTTGCTTTGTCGTAAGAAATCTTCATGGCGAGAACCTCCTGTCTGGAAACGCATTGTGCACTGTTAGCCCATCCTCTAGGGTCACTACGCGCAGGTAGCGGTTCAATTCATCTATCCAAGCCTAGTGGCGAATGCGGCCATCACTTTGTACTTCGCGTCGCAGTGGCGCTGAAATCACCTGCTCAAGCCAGCGCACCTGGATGTAAGGCCTTTTGACCATCACATCGTTTTGGAAGTAGCTGGTGAACTGCATTAGCTCACTTCCCAAACGAATCCTTTAAGCCCACCGCAAAATTAAACACCGGCTTGCCCGCCGAGTGGTCCACCATATCAGTCACAAAGTAGCCGTGGCGTTCAAACTGAAACTTCTCATCCGCCTGCGCGTGGGCCAGTGCGGGCTCCACGATGGCGGTGACGGTTTTTAGGCTGTCGGGGTTCAGGCTTTCTAAGTAGTCTTTGCCGCCGGCGTCGGGCTGTGGGTCCAGAAACAGGCGGTCGTACATGCGAACTTCGGCGGCCAGACCGTCGTGGGCGCTGACCCAGGTGATGACGCCCTTGACCTTGACGCTGGACGAGCCCGGCGTGCCGCTTTTGGTGTCGGGGATGAGGCTGGCGTGTACTTCCGTCACCTTGCCGCTGGCGTCTTTGGCGGCGCCCGTGCATTCGATGATGTAGCCGTATTTCAGCCGCACTTTGTTGCCGGGGAAGAGCCTAAAAAAGCCTTGCGGCGGCGTCTCTTCAAAGTCGCTGCGCTCGATCCAGACTTCGCGGCCTATGACAAAACTGCGCTGGCCGCGCTCCGGGTGGTGGGGGTGGACGGGCGCGCTGCATGCGTCCAGGGTGCCTGCGCCCATCACTTCATCCCAGTTGGTCAGCACCAGTTTCACCGGGTCGAGCACCGCCATGGAGCGCGCCACACTGCCATCTAGGGTTTCGCGCAAGCAGCCTTCCAAGGTGGAGTAGTCGATCCAGCTATCGCTTTTGGTCACGCCAATGCGCTCGGCAAAGAGTTGCAGGCTTTCGGGCGTGTAGCCGCGTCTGCGCAAGCCGACGATGGTGGGCATGCGCGGGTCGTCCCAACCGCTCACTTTGTGCTCGTTTACCAGCGCGGCCAGTTTGCGTTTGCTGGTGATGACGTAGGTGAGGTTCAGGCGCGCAAATTCGTATTGCTGGGGCAGGGGTTGGGCCAGCAGGCCGCCTTCAGCCAGGCGCAGCAGCACCCAGTCGTAAAACGGGCGCTGGTCTTCAAACTCCAGCGTGCAGATGCTGTGGGTAATTTGCTCCAGCGCGTCTTCCAGCGGGTGGGCGTAGGTGTACATCGGGTAGATGCACCAGGTGTCGCCGGTGTTGTGGTGCGTGGCGCGGCGGATGCGGTAGATGGCCGGGTCGCGCATATTGATGTTGGGGCTGGCCATGTCGATCTTGGCGCGCAGCACCATGGCGCCATCGGCATGCAAGCCATCGCGCATCTCGCGAAAGCGGGCCAGGTTCTCGGCGGGCGTGCGGCTTCTAAACGGGCTGTTGACCCCGGGCTTGCCAAAGTCGCCCCGGTTGGCGCGCATTTCGTCGGGGCTTTGTTCGTCCACATAGGCGTGGCCTGCTTCGATCAGGTACTCGGCGGCGCGGTACATAAAACCAAAATAATCGCTGGCCTGGAAAAGGTGCGAGGTGCCATTGGCGTCCCAGCCAAAGCCCAGCCAGCGCACCGCGTCTAGGATGGAGTCCACGTATTCAGTGTCTTCCTTTTCCGGGTTGGTATCGTCAAAGCGCATGTGACACACGCCGCCATAGTCGCGCGCCAGCCCAAAGTTCAGGCAAATGCTTTTGGCGTGGCCCACATGCAAGTAGCCATTGGGCTCGGGCGGAAAGCGGGTGCGGATGCGGGCCGGGTCCGGCGCGCCCGCTCCGTGGTGGGCGGAGTCGCCGGGGCTGCCAGCCCAGCGGCGGCTGGCATAGGTGCCCCTCGTCAGGTCTGCGTCGATGATCTGGCGCAGAAAGTTACTGGGTTTGTTGCTATCGGATTCGGGAGCGGTGTGGGGCACGGTCATGCGGGGATTTTAGGCGTGGTGCTTGGGCATAAAAACCCTAGTCATTGGCCCTGAATAGGCGCTTTTGAAAATGACTGCGCTTTTTGGTTGTTGCCATCGCGCTGGCACGCAAACTTTGGCGTCGAAATTGGAGTACCCAAGTCGCTTTAGGAGGGCGGAAACACGGTCATAGCCAATTGGGCCGGGGCGTAAGTGGTGACGCCATCAAAGGTTTGCCCATATCCCATCCCGAAATGGGTGCGGTCTCCGGTTAACAGCGCATCGCAGCGCAGTGCGATTGCCGCCATCAGCACCGGACGATCTTTTTCAGGCAACCATTGCACGGCAGCGTGGGCGTTTGCAGGAAAGTGCGCGGCGATGATTTCGATCTGCGAAAGTAAGTTTTGTAAATACGTCTGCCTATCTGCTTTGGCCTTGCCCGCAATATTGCGGCGGGCCTCGGTGGCTACATATTCGTCGGCCACCAGCGCGTGGCCATCGGCTTGTAAGGCTTGGATCAGCTGACGTACAGCGCCCGCCGATTGGGCTGCGTAAAACAGGACATTGGCGTCCAAAAAAATGCGCATAGGCGGCTGCGGGCTCAGCGCGGAAGTTTGCGCTTGGGTAGCACGACGGCAAGCGCTGCCTCGGCGGCATCAAACTCTTGCACGCGTTCGGGCGTGTACAGCTCCAGCGGCAGGGTCACCGCAGGGCGCAGCAACAGGCCTTGCGGCGTGGTCTCAGCGATCAATTGTTCATCCGCTTTCAGCCCCATGGCCTGGCGCAATTTGGCCGGCAGCATGACCACGCCACGGCTGTTGATCATGAAGGTGACTTGCATCAATGAAGTTTAATTGCACTACTTTATTTCTGCAACACTTCAAGGTCAACCCTATGCTTTGCCGCTTGGCTTACCTCTTGCACCGAAAGCGCCGCCAGCGGAATTTGCTGCGCTGATTGATCGAATACCTCGCGGATGTCGGTTTGCCTGCAAGCCGTAGCTGGAATGATTGGTTAGCACCGTCATTGACGTCATGGAGCACTTCTAAAGCGCAATTGCTGAATAGCTTGTGCGCTCTGTCTTTGCGGTGCTGTGGTGAAGAAATCGCTGCCTGAATGAACATCGGCGTTAAGCGGCAATACGGCCAAGAACTTGCCTGCTAACTCTGCATTTCCTTTGCCGCCCCTGGTCTGCCACATATCTAAAAACTGCGCGCGGCTGAAGGTGCGATTGCCAAGGCTCGGGTCGGCCAGCCACACGGTGTGGGCATCAATGCCCCGCAAAACAGAAAAATGATCGTCATTGCGGTATTTCAGGTAGACCACCACAGGGGCTTTGAGCCGCATCAGTTGTTCATAACTGGCGGCAAAACCTTGCGCCTTGAAGCCAAACTGCGGCAAAGCGCGCTGCATGTCTTCAAACGAAGCGCGCAAGCCGCCTTTATCCATGGCTTCGAGTAAAGCCGCCTCGGTCAGCGATTGACCGTAGAACGCATTGAGCAAGGTAGCCAATGAAGCGGCGCCGCATGAATAATCCAGGTCTTGCTTGACCACGCGGCCATCACGCAGAGATTTCCAGCTTTTGACGGCGACCAAACCGTGTGCTGAAGGTGTGCTCAGCCATGCACCCTCAGAAGCCAACGAAGATGCGCTTGCCAGCGCGGCCGCCAATATCGTGAACCGGCCGCACAGAGAGAGCCAGGCGATTTTGTACACGTTTTATGCCCAAGAACGCATCGGCTCCGGCGCACCTATGGCAACCAGACCGGCTCCCAGCACATCCGACACCAGCCAGGCAGCAGCCACGAAGTTGAAGAGATCACCCTGACCATCCCAGCGGCCACCATGCATCATCCACCAGCGCAGCACCGCAACGATGACCAGAAAGGTCAACCAAACCATTACTAGGCTGGTCGCAACCGCAAACCAGAGTGGCAATATTGGCACATCGGGCGGCGCGGCGCGAAGGTTCGGGTGCCGGCCGCCCAGTGCGCAGATGAGCGAAATGGTCGGTACCGATTTTCCTCGGGGGAAATTGAACTGCAAGAACGGCTGTCCGCGCAGCAGGAAGAGTTGGAAGGCAGAATTCACCATATAGAGAGTCATCCAAAGATCAGTACCAAAAGGCCAAAGACTTAGTGCACACCAAAAAAGCAGATGGAAAACATCCCAGCAATAGTCACCCGAGCGTCGTAGGTCCTATTTTTGAATTTTTTTGGCGGTATTAAAAAATATTATTTTTTGTACTTTTCATGGTAGTGCATGCACCCAGCAAAAAACAAACCACAAGTAATCCCTAAACCAACGGCATATAAGATTCCAACGAAGACGCCTTTTTCGGAGGGAAATATGAGAACCTGAGTGGTGAATAGCGAAAAAAAACATCCACCCACAATAAAAAAAGCTTTTACTTTGCTCCATTTTTTAGAGGTGGCATATTCCATCAGCATTCCACTAAGCATGCCAGCAACTTCGACAATCATGCTCATACAATGTCCACTCCTGTAGGAATAAAATTACCTCTCGCCCATCTCTTACTTGTACTACCAACCCTTATAGTTACTATATTGAGAGAAACCAAAGTTTGCGCCAAACATGTTTGGGCGCCATGCAATATTTCCGGCAATGCCGCCGCCCGATGCGCGTATCAGTGCGCCACCCACGCCGCCAGTTAATGCACCGGTACCAAACGCAAGTAATGAGCCTTGCCAAGTGATTGGTTGTGCGAAGTAAGAATTACCTACAGCATAAACTACAAAGCTCACTCCCCCGCCAACTACAAAACCTACTAACAACGCCCCCTCTGTCTCTGTCATCTCTTGCCTAGACAAAACCGCAAGTTGTATCGGCATCGCATCCTGCTCAAACAGCATCTGCATATCCGCAGCGCTGAACTCTGGCATCGGTTCGACCGTGGGCGCATTACCAGCCAGGGCAGGTACCGTCAAACTGGCGGTCAAAATACCAGCGAAAAAAAATGATTTCAGCTTCATATCAAACTCCCAAGATTTACGAGCACGGGGCAATTTTTCAATCGGGTGCTCAGAAAGTGTGCAGCCAATTGAGCCTCAGGTCTGCCCCGTTAAAACCTGAAACATTCGATTTGAAGGTGAGGTTGAGCGCGCCCCCCTTCGAGATTCCATAGCCCACGCCCAGAAACAAGTCGCTGCTGGTGCGTCTGAAGCCTTGCGCTGTCCCGTCCCACTGGTCCGCTTGGCGGTTGGTCCACTGCATGCCCGTGGTTAGGGTCACGCGGTCGTTAACGGCAATGGCGATGCTGGGGGTGAGCAAGAAGAGGTTGCCAGGCTTAAAGTCCTTATCGCCGTCTTGGCGGCTTTGGTTGAAACGGTAAGCGGTGGTGAGCGAGAACACCACGGGGTCTATGGCTTTATAGGTAGTTAAGCCCACCAATGCAGACTTGAAAGAACTGCTGCTCCTTTCGTGCTGCTCGTGCAGGGCAAATTCAGCAAAGCCCAATACAGCGGGGGTATCGTCGTCTTTTTTGAATTGGTAGTTGATGCCTGCCCAGGCATCGGAAAAGCGGTCTTCGCTGCTTTCGCTGGTGCCAGTGATGTTGCCGCTGCGGCTGTTACTCGTCAAATAGGATGCGCGGGCGAAAATTTCTGCTTTGCCCGTCAAGCCGTAGCGCAAACCCAATGTGCCCACTAATGAATCGCTGTTGCCCAGGCTCTGGCCAATCAGCGTGGGCAAGTTGACAAACGAGGTTGGTCCCGTTTGCACGGTGATGGGTTCACCAGTGAAGATCCCTTGCCGATCCGAATTGGCATAGGCAAGCGAAAGGTCCAATTTGAACTTGCCCTTGTCAGTGATGAGATCTTCTACGGTCAGCGGCAAATCCGCGTGCGCGGAAATTGCCGTTGAAAGAATCGACAAGGCAAGCAAAGTACGCCGACAAATAATTATGAATTTACAAATAAATAACATTTAAGACAGTATAAGCCCAAAAAAAGAGCAGGCAAACAAGCACCTACGAGTTTTGATGCCAGTTTCAGCGTCTTAGCAGGCTCGATATTTGATTGCTTGGGTGGCGACTTTTTGACTCGAAAGGATGCGGGCAAAAATGCTTGACCGTAGAGCTTTTTTTATCAGAAAAATGCTGAACTGTTGACCCAGCGGCGGCTGGTATTGGCGATACGGGAAATGTCTGCTTCAAAGATCAGGCGCGAGAAGTAACTGGGCCTGTTGGCGTTGACTTCGATGGGTCGATGTGTGGCGCAGTGCTGCCGCGCATTGTCCGGAATTCAAGCTGCTTGCTTGGCTTACAAAAGTCCCAGCCATTGGCCCCATACCAACTGTCCCAAATAGCGGCTGGGCAAGAGGGTAAAGGCCCCGGCGGTGACGCAGGCGCCCAGGTACAGCGAGGCCATGGTTTTGCGGTGCCGGGTAATGTCGCCTAGGTACAGCGCACGAAAACCGTTGAATAGACCCAGCAGCGTGACGGGAATGAGCAAGTGAATCGGCGTATAGCCGTGCACATTGAGCAGCCCGTAGTCGCGGATAAAGGCCGAGCTAATGGCTGCGGCCAGCATCAAGGTGGCAAATCCGTAGCCAAACGCGCGGTGCACGCGTGGCCGCAACACGCCGCCCTTGCGCGCCCAGATGGCTACCGGCCCAAGCACCAGCGCGCCTAAAGCGGCGCTCATGTGGACGGCGATGAGGGGGGTCATTTGCATGACGAGGCGACGGTCTTTCGATCGAGTCCTGATTTTTGACAGCGCGATCTTAATGCTGGCTTTGCAGCAAACTGGCAGTGCGACAATCCCCCCGCCCCGTGTGGCCGATGAACTTTTATAAATGGTGCGGTATGGAATTGGACAGTGTGCTTTTACTCAAAGCGGCGGTAATGGGAATCGTGGAGGGGCTAACTGAGTTTTTGCCGATTTCATCGACTGGGCATTTGATATTGGCGGGGGCACTACTTGGCTTTGATGACGAGAAGGCCAAGGTGTTTGATATCGCTATCCAGACCGGGGCGATATTTGCGGTGATTTTGGTGTACTGGGACAAGATCAAGTCCACCGTGCTAGCCTTGCCTACGCAAAGCAGAGCGCAGGCTTTTGCTATGAATGTGCTGATCGCGTTTTTGCCCGCCGTGGTGCTGGGTTTGCTGTTTGGCAACATCATCAAAGCGCATTTGTTCACCCCGCTGATTGTGGCCAGCACGTTTATCGTGGGCGGCTTGATTATTTTGTGGGCCGAGCGGCGCCAGGCGGCTGCGGAAAATGTGCAGACCGGTTTTTTTGCGCGCGTGGGCGATGTCGATGACATGACCATGTGGGACGCCTTCAAGGTAGGCCTGGTGCAATGCCTGGCCATGGTGCCGGGCACTAGCCGCAGCGGCGCCACCATCATCGGCGGCATGTTGCTGGGTATGTCGCGCAAGGCGGCGACGGACTTTTCCTTTTTTCTGGCTATCCCCACGCTGATGGGTGCGGGCGCTTACAGCTTGTACAAAGAGCGCGCCTTGCTCAGTCTGGCCGATGCGCCGATTTTTGCCGTGGGCCTGGTGTTTTCCTTCATCAGCGCCTGGGCCTGCGTGCGCTGGCTGTTGCGCTTTGTGGCAACCCATAGCTTTGTGGGCTTTGCCTACTACCGCATCGCCTTTGGCATCGTAGTGCTGGCCACCGACTGGAGTGGTTTGGTCGTTTGGAAGCCTTAAGCACCCATATTGCGTAAAGCGGTTTCGATGGCCGCTGCAGTGGCCAGTGGCTTTTCCATGGGAAACAAATGCGTGCCGTCGAGCATGATGATGCGCCCGCGGGTGACTTTTTCGGTCATGCCCATGCCCACCCGCTTCATTTCCCAGGACTGGCGTCCGCCAATAAAGCTAACCGGGCATTTCAGTGGGTTGCGCCTGAGCAGGCGGTCCAGGTTGTCGGGGATGGTGTTGTAGATATTGGTTTCGATTTCGCGGTCAAAGGCTAGTACGCGCTTGCCGTCGCGCTCCACTGTGCCGTGGGCAATGTAGTCGCGCAGCACCGCATCGTCCCATTTGGAAAATGCGCGTTTGTGTTTGAAGTGTTCGTAAGCCGCTTCTTGGCTGGGCCAGGTGTTGCGCCGCTTGTGGCTGACCGCTGCCGGCGAGAGCGAGCCGACTAATTGCGCGCCTTTGATGACGCCCAGCGCCATGGAGCGCCAGCCGCCCAAGATGGGCGCGTCGATCAGCAACACGCCTTTGGCTAAACCGGGGTGGCGGGCAGCTGCCATCAGGCTCAGAAAGCCGCCCAGCGAATGGCCCGCTAGCCACACTGGGCCGCCTGACTTATCGGCCTGTGCTTGCGCAAAATCGGCCACCTGTTGCACCAGGTGTTTCCAGTTGTTGCTAACCGGGTACTGCGGATCATGACCGAGCTTTTCAATGGCCTGGACCGCAAAACCGCGTTTGCGCAAATGGGCAAACAAGACGCTATAGGTGCTGGCCTGAAAGCTGTTGGCGTGAGAAAAAACAAGCGGGGTGGAATGCATGGCGTAGGGGAGAGGCAGGGCTTGGCAATGACCAAGCGCTAGCCTGAACAAAAAGGGCTTGATTATCCGGCTTGGAGGGTGCGGGCAGCAAAAAAACCAAAAAGTGTCTGAAGCCTCAGGCCTGTCGCTTGCCATACCCAGTGCAGGGGGCCTTTAGTGCCATAGGTCGGCCGTACCACTATCATCGGGGCGAAATCGTGCGCGTATGCGGTTCAAAATAAGCAGTTCGTTGGAAAGATATCCATGAGTAATATCATCATTCTGGGTGCGGGCCAGGTTGGCACCTCTGTGGCAAAAAATCTGGCTACGGAGCAGCACAACATCACTGTCATCGACCGCAATGCGGCCAAACTCAAAGAGTTGGCCTCCAAATACGACTTGCGCACCGTTACGGGTAATGCCGGGCACCCTTCTGTATTGAAAGAAGCGGGTATTGCCGACTGTGACTTGC
>CANNEW010000093.1 GCA_947503685.1 Comamonadaceae bacterium
GCCGCGGGGTGCCCCGCCGGCAGCAGGCGCGGCTTGCGCGCCGGCGCTGCCCGCGCTCATGGCGGCGCGCAGCGTGGCCGCCAGCTTGGTGGCGTCGGCGTTTTTGAGGCTGACCACACGCAAAATGCCGGCCGCGCCATTGCCCTGGTTGGAGGCGCGGTCCAGCTTTTCCACCAAAGATTTGATTTGCGCCATGCGTGCCCCGTTGGCGGCGCGCACCAGCAGCGAATTACTACGCGCCTCGGCAATCACTGTGGTCTTAAAGCCGCCATCGGCCGCTGCACCGCCAGGCGCTGCACCGGCCACGCCACCGGATTCGAGCAAGCGCGTCACCAAGGGCGCCAAGTCCACTGCGATCGCGTTTTTCAGCTCAATGACTTCCACTTCTGTGGCGTTGCTGACATCGAGCGCGCCGATGATGCGCGCTATGCGGCGCAAATTGTCCGCATAGTCAGTAATCACCAGTGAGTTATTCACCGGGTTGGCGTTGATGGTGTTGTTGGGGCTGATCAGCGGACGCAAAATGGTGACCAGGTTGTTGGCCGACTCAAAATTGAGCTTGAAGATCTGCGTGGTAATTTGGCCGCCGGGCGCGCCTTTGGGGGCGCTCTCGCTGGTTTCCACCGCTGCGCTTTGCAGCTTGGCATCGGCCTCGGGCACCACTTTGAATAAGCCCGCCGACTCCACCATGGTAAAGCCTTGCATGCGCAAACTGGTCAGGAACTGCGCCATCGCCACTTGCGGGCTGACTGATTTTTCGCTGACCAAATTGATCTGGCCTTTGACCCGCGGATCGACCACTACGTTCATGCCCGAAATCACGCCCATGGTGCGGGCCACGGCCTCGATATCGGCGGCGTTGAAATTGAGGGTGATGTGGTCGCCGCGTTTGTAGGTCGTGTCCGCCTTGGTAGCAGCAGAGGCTGCAGGGGCCGGGGCCGGAGCTACCGATTGCGCTTGCGCTGGTGCCAAGCAGGCGCTACAGAGCAGCAGGCCGATGGCAGCTAAATAAGCCGACGTTTTGAAATGCGCAAAAGCTGTCATGAAGTTTCAACCCAGTTTGATGATCGAGCGCGCACCTTTGCGCTGCCCGATGATGTTCAGGAGATTGGCCAGCGCCTCCTCACGGTCAGGCGCGGCACTGGCCTCGCCCTCAAAACGCCATTTACCACCCGTCCACTGACCGCTGCCCTGCAATTGCAAGGCGCCTTGCAGCGTGCTCAATTGCAATTGCGACGACGGCCCTTCTTGCAAACGCAAGCGGTAGCTGCCCATGGGCCGCAAGGTGGACAAGCGCGAGGCCATGTCCAGCGCGTCGATTTGCAAAGCGCCTTGCCAGGACAAGCGTCCCGCTGCCCATTGCACCACAAAGGCGCTGCTTTGCAAAAGCAACTGGCCTTCGGGGCGGATGGTATTCCAGGGCGTACCCAGCCCGGCCAGCCACTGTGCCGACCAATGCGACCGGCGGTCTGCTACTTGCAAGCGGGCCCCGCCCCAGGACGGCAAGATATGGACTTGCAAACCCTCAGGGGTACAGCAATCGGCGCGCAACTCCAGGTCTAAGGCGCCCCATGCCGGCAACAAACGCCAGTGCAGCCGGCCAGGCAGCACGCTGGCATCCTTGCTGCCTTGCCCGCCATGCAAGCTGAGCTGGCCCGAACCGGACCAGACCGTGCCTTGTGTATCGGACAGGCGCAGCCGCCCTTCGCTGGCCTGGCCCACTTGCGCAGCCAACCAACGCGCCGGTGCAAACAACAGGAGCGCCAGGCCCAGGCCGGCCAGGCATCCACCGGCCATCCAAGCCCATGGCGCGCGGCTGCCCGGTACAGCAGGAAAAGCGGAGCGAGCCCTTACCATGGTGCTGCGCGTCTTATTAGGGCGCGCTCGGCGCGGGAAGTTGCAAGACCAGGCTGCCAGACCACAAGCCACCGGCCTGGTTGAAGTGCATTTCCAGGGTACTGGCGTGCGCCATCAGGCGCGCCTGCTCCAGATAGCGCGCCAACGCATCGGGCCGTGCGTCTTTGAAGCTGATGGTGGCGCGCTCGGCCAGTACCGCCATGCGCGCATTTTTTTCTAGGCTGCTTAAGCCGTTTTGCAAAACCGCTTTGGCATCGACCGGCGCGCTAGGCGCTTGCGCGCGTAAGGCCAGCGCCTGCGCTTGCAATTGCAAGACCTGCTCGTACTGCGCCCGCACCAGCGGCGCTTGGGTGCGCGCCGCCTTCAAGCCAACCCAGGCCGGACGCAGCGCGATAAACCACACAGCCGCTAGCAGCAAAACACCAAGGGCTATACGCAGCATAGTTTGCTCGCGCGCACTGGCTTGGGACCAGCGCGCTTGCCACGCATCGCGCAGTGATTGCATCATGGCGCGCCCCTTGCGCGCATGGACAGCGTCGCGCCCTGGGCCTGCAACTGGTAGCCGCGCGCCTGCAGGGCGCGGGTCAGGTCGGCCAGGGCGGTGCTGGAAAGTTGCATGCCCTCCAGTTTGAGTTCGCCGCTTTGGTAATGCACGCCAATGGGCGCCGCCGGGAAATTGGCCGCCTGCATCAAGGCGCTGAGCATGACCTCTGCATCCTCTTGCGCTAACTGGCCGCTGCGCTGGCGCAGCTGGTCGACTTCGCGCTGCATTTGCACAGGCGCGTCCACCACGACTTGCACCTTGGGAAAAGTGCTGGTGAAGGCCGCTTGCATGGCGCGGCGCTCCTGGTAAACCGCCGCTTGCTGCTGGTAGGCATACAGATTGAGCCCCAGCACCTGTACCAGCAACAAAGCCCACAAGCCCCAGCGCACCGGGCGCCAGCGCGGGGCGCTGGAAAACTGTTGCAAGCCCTGCGCGAAGCGCCGCAAGCTGCGCCCGCCGCGCGAAGCCACGATGCCAAACTGCGCCAAGTCCCAAGGGCCCTGGCTGGCCAGTAATGCGCGCTGGGCGCTGCTTTGCAAAAACAGCGGGCGGCCCAGCAGCGCTTCGGCCTGCGCGGCGACTGCCGGTTCGGCCCACACCGGCATATCGTCAGACGGTTTGAGTGCGGCCAGCACGGCGGCCTGCAGAGGCCAGCGCGTCAGGCCGGTGGCACTGCTGTGTACCCACTGCGGGCCTTGGGGGCTGTCCAAGGCATAGAGCTGAGCGCTTTCGTCCGCACTACCCGCGCCGAGGGAGGGTGGCGCCAGCTCAGGCACCAGCGCCGCGATGTACAAGCCGGCCTGCTCCACTTCACGCACGCAGTCCAATAGCCAGGCTTTGTCACAAGCGGCTAGCCAGACCGGGCCCTGCGCGGGGAGGGGCGATTGCAAGGCCAGGTGCAGATCGGCCACATCGTCGAGCAACTGCTCTTCTACCAGGCCTTCGAGCACCGCGCGCAGCCGTGCGGAGCGGGCCGCGCCCGGCGGCAATTGCACCCGGTGCCAAGACACCCGCTCCACCGGCAGCACCAGCACCACCTGCGACGCCTGTGCCGCGCGCGCACTGGCCGGCAACAGCGACCAGGGCGCGCTGGACTGGATGTCCAGGGCCGCGCCGTCGCGGCTGATCACATAGTCAAGCTGGGTAGCGGACTTGAGTGCTTGCGCCGGCAGGGAAATGATCAAAATAGCCATGGGTTCAATCGCTGCATGGATTGTAGGCGGCAGGCCTGTGCGGGCGGGGCTTTGCGCATGCTAGCGGCTTGCAGGCGCTGGCGCCGGGGCGACGACACGCTCCTGCCGCAAGATGCGCACGCGCTGGCCGTCGCGCTGCGCCAGGGCGATCACATGCACCGGCTGGCCATCCAATTCCAGCGTGCCACGCAATTCAAAAAACCGGGTTTGCGTGGCCAAGGCTTCGTTGTCCAGCAATTTGGCAAAAGGGCCGGCGGCTTGCACAAAATCATCCAAAGTCTCCCAGGGTTTGTTGCTGCGTTTTTGCAGCAATTGCTGGGCTAAGGCTGCGTCCACTCCGGGGACAGCGGCACGCAGCACGATGTCGGAGGCAGTATTTAAATTGACCTTGCTGGTCTCGGGCAGCATCGTCACGTAAGGGCGCAGTTGCACGATGGTGCTGCTACTCAGGCCCAGCCAGGCCAGTTGGTCCACGGTTTGGGGCATCAGCGGCCCCTGCAAGGCCGCGCCCACCGTCGCATTGGCCGCTTGCTGAGCGCCAAGGAGGCCGTTCAGGAGCAAAGTCAACTCCTGGTTGGGCAGGTTCAGGACGGTGAAGAGGCGGGTGAATTGCGCTGCGGTGGGGGCATGCACCTTGTCGCCGACGACGAGGTTGCGCAGGTTCAGGCGCGCTTGCAAGTCAGACATTTGGCCCGAGAGCATTGCGCTGCCGGCTTGGTCGGCCAGAATGGCGTCGCTGCGGTCCACCGCCAAAAAGGTGGACAAGCGCGCCGCCTCTAGGGGCATGGACCAGGGCTCGGTCAGATTGTCCGAACCGCCTTTGCGGCCGTCTTCGGCCAGTATCAAGCGCGCCCAATCGTGCGCGCCTTGCAGTATCCAGGCCGACTGTGCGCGGCCGCGCTCAGCGATCTCGATCTCAATCGTGCGCCACTGCTGCCACAGCGCAGCCGAGGCCAGGGTGGCCACCAGCACCACGGTGAGCATGGCCATCAAAATTGCTGCGCCGCTTTGGTGGCGCCGGCTTGTGGGGCGCTGCATCATGAGCCCCCCAAGCCGGAGCGCGACCAATCGCGCGTGATCGTGCCGCTGACCGCGCCGCCCTCGGGCAGGGTCAGCACCAGGCGCACGCCGTCGGGCAGGGCTGCACCAGCGGCCGGCGCGCCAGGTACGCCCTGGGCCTGGTCGGCACTGGACAGCGGATTGGACCAAGCGCCACCTCGGAAATACACAATTTGCCAGCTGCTCAGGGGCGCGATGATGACTTCGCGCAGCCGCTCGGCGTCGCCGGGGTTTTGCGCCCATAAAGCGGCCTGGCTCCAGGCCGCCAGCATCTGGGCGCGGTTGGTCAGTGGCGGCGAGGACCAGCGCAGCCACACATTGCCCTGCGCGCGTTGGCCCTGCGCCCAGGCCACTACAAGCAAGCCTTCGCCCGTACTTTGGCTGCCCCGGCGCAGCAGGCGCAGCGCGCGGCCGTCCCAGTCCATGCTGTTTTGACTGGGCTGGGTCTCGATGGACTCTAGGTCCGCTGTCCATTGCGCTAGGCCGTTTTGCAGGCTCAGCACTTCTTGAGAATGGAGGGCCAGGCTGCTTTGGTGGCGCTGCATGGCGTCCAAGCCGCGCCAGCTTAATGCGGCCATCACGGCCATGAGCACCAGCGCCACCAATAGCTCAATCAGCGTGAAGCCGCGCATGGGCCTTTTATGCGCATCGGCGCGTTTCTGCGCGGTCAATTGCGGCGCGGGAAATAGGTGGCGCTGCATATCAGTTGCGGCCCACGATGGTGGTGAGGCGTAGCACCGGCTCGGTGCTGTTGCGCACCAAGGCATCGACGCGCACAAAATTGGGGTTGGGCGTGGGCTGCACATCCAGCGCCAGGGTGTAAGTCTGCGTGCCCTGCTGGCAATCTCGACTGCTTTGACCCACGCCAGGCATCTGGCGTGACAAGCGCATTTGGTGCAAGGCGTTTTCCGCACACATCTGGCCCAGCAGCACATCGGTCTGGCGCTGTGCCTGCAGCGTTAAAGCGCCGCTAGCTTTCATGCCAGCCATCAGCGTCACGGCCACGATGGTCAAGGCCACCAGCACTTCGATCAGGGTGAAGCCGCGGGCGGACGCGGCTGCAGCTCGGGCGCTCGACTGATGCACTCGCGCTTTAAATAAGTGACTCATGGCGCGCGTCCTGTTGCGCCGGGCGCCGCTGCACCTGTGGGCACGATGGCAAAAGGCCGCACGCCGTCAGTAGCCACGCGTACCGTGTTGCCCGGCGTTTGGCCCGAGCCCAGCAGCACCGATTGCGGCGCCAGCACCGGCTCCGGGCCAAGCGCCAGGGTTGCTAGGCTAGCTGCATCGGCTGTGGGGTTGCGCGGCAGCACATCCAGCACCCGGGTGTCTTGGCTGAGCCAAGGCTGCTCGGGCGCCGGTTTGTTCAAGCCCTCCAGGACAAAACCTTGGGGCGTAGCGCGCCAGCGCACCGGGGTGCCCTGCAAGCGGGATTGGGCACGCCCGTATTCCAGTAGCGCGGCCAAACGTTGGCCTTCGCGCTCCAAGGCGATGCCCTGGGTGTCGCGCAAACTAAAGACCACTATGCCCGAGGCCAGCGCCACGATCAGCATCACCACCATCAACTCGATCAGGGTAAAACCGCGCTGCCCTGTAGCGCGAGAAGTGCAGCAGCAGATGCGCCGCTCAGGGCTGCCAACTGCCGATGTCTGCATTCTTGCCCTCGCCGCCGGACTGACCGTCTGCGCCAAAGGACATCACATCGATTTCCGCCTTGATGCCGGGGTTCAGATAGACATAGGGCTTGCCCCAGGGGTCATTGGGTAACTGGTCTAGGTTTTTCTTCCAGTTGGGTGCCATGGGCTCGGCAGTGGGTTTGTTCACCAGCGCCGCCAGACCCTGCTCGGCGCTGGGGTAGCGGCCATTGTCCAGGCGGTACATCTTGAGCGCCTGCGTCAAGTTACTGATGTCGGCCTTGGCAGCCGTCACCTTGGCATCGTCCGCCCTATCGAGCACATTGGGCACGATCAAAGCGGCCAGCACGCCGATGATCAGCAAGACCACCATCAGCTCGATCAGGGTGAAGCCGCGTTGAAGGGTTTTAGACAAGGGGGCTGAAAAGGAGGAGTGGTTTTGCAGTGGCATGGTTGATGGTACCCAAGGCTGGCGGGGGTGGCGCCGACAAGAATCGATTCTGCCTTACAAATGTAAAACCGCCGCGAGGCCTTGTGGGCGCCGCGGCGGCTGAGGGCTTTGGAGTTAGCCGCGAGACCGCAGCCAACAATTGCCGACTAGGGTTTCCAGAAATACAGGTTGTCCATGTAAACCGTTGTTCCACCAAAGGGAACGCTTTCAAGTTTTACTTGTATCACTGCGGCCTTATTGGCCATCGAAAAAGTGCTCAATGCGATATCTTGACTCACCCATGTAGACGCAGTAATTGGAACCGTGAAAGATTGGGTGTCCTGACCAGCACTGATCACAAATACTTTCACAGAGGTCGCGTCCGCCGACCACAAATCAATATGCAGATTGGTGTAAGTCGAAACATCGATAGCATTGTTTGCCCAGTCAAATCCTTGATAGTTCAAATTTGCGTGTTTTAGAACATTGTTCGATTCAACTTGGATTTGTGTTTGGGCGGTGCTTTGGCCCCAGCCAGGGTTCAAGTTCACTCCGGGTATGGCGGTGTATGCATCGCTGTATACAGAAAGCGCCTTTGCCGATGCGACCGTAGGTGTAGTTGCTGCCGTGCTGGGTACACCTGCCACCGGTGTCACCGGCGCAGTCAAGCAGGTTTGCGCGACGCTAGCAGTACCCACAAACTTCAGATCATCGACATACATGGTTATAGCCGTTTGGTTTCCAAAGTCAGCAAACACAGACGCTTTGTTCAAGACATCCGTTGCCAACCAAGTTCTGGTTGCGGCTCCACCATTGTTGGCGATCTGGGTGATGTCAAAGGTTAGCGTTTGCCATGTGTTGGCTGCTGTAACCGTAGCGTCCATTTCTACATTGATGGCGCCGTTAGCGGCGTTTTCAAGTTTCAAACGCAAGACCTTGTTCGCGACGGTCGAGTAGACCCTCAAAGACATTTTCTTGTTGGTCGCGGTCAGGGGGATCACAGGCAGACTGAAAGCAGGGTAGCTGCACTTACTCATAGTGACACCAGCCCAGGTCTGGTTACCAGCGGACTTCACTACCTTCATTACTTTGTTTGTGCCGCCCGCGGGATCGGTTTCAATCGTTCCAACATCGCCGCCAAATGCTTCCAGAACAGGCGGCGTGGTCTCATCGAAAGTCAAGAAAGTAGTGGAAGGTACCGTAACGGTAACGGTGAGCGTGTTGGATGAAGTCGCCTGCGCGTAAAGACTACCGTCTGCAGCTTTTGTAGCGGTGACCGAACAACTGGCGTCGGCAGCTGGCGCGGTGAGCACCGCGGCGCTGACAGTACAGCCGCCAGCAGTAACTTGGTACGTTACCGCACCAGCACCACTTCCACCCGTGGTGCTGAGGTTCGTTGTTCCACCAGCACTCAGGCTGGTGGACGCCGCTGCAACCGTTAATGCCGCCTGCGGCGCACGGACCGTCACGGTCAAAGCCGATGAGGTAATTGCTGAGTAAGTCGAGTCAGCAGCCTTAGTCGCGGTTACCGAGCAAGCGCCACCGGTCGATGCGGCAGTCACAGTCGTGCCACTGACCGTACAAGCCCCAGTCGCGTTGTAGGTCGTGGCGCCCGTGCCGCTACCACCAGAACTGCTCAGCGTGGTAGTGCCAGAAGGGTCAAGGACGGTGGACACCGCTGCAACCGTCAATGCGGCCTGCGCCGCTGGCGTGGAACTACCCCCGCCGCAAGCCGAAAGAATCAATGCTGACGCAGCAGCGCAGGCCAGCAGAGTGAATGAGTTACGCGAGATTTGCACGATGTTGCCTCCTATGGCGTTTGAGAAAGAGATGGACGGGCGCTCAATTTGTGAAAGCGCGGTCTGAAAGCGCTTTCATGAATGTTACGGTTTGTTGAATGCGCTTGCAAGATCTTTTTCCTAGGGATTTCCCTAAGTTTTATGTTTTTTTTGCAAATTAGGGGGCTAAATGACCCGCCAAAAGGTGCTTCATGGCTTGCTGTAGTAAATCTGGTCCACCAATGCACTAAATGCTGGTGTACCGCCCACCGCTTCTATGCTGAAGGGGATGGTGACCGGCCCTTGGGCGGCAGCGCCGAACTCGGTCAGCGCAATAGTGATGTCCTGCCAGCCTGTGTTCGTCTGGAGTTTGGGCGCTAGGGGCACAGAGCCTACGCTACCGGTGCCCGCGATGCGCACGCGCACAAAT
>CANNEW010000094.1 GCA_947503685.1 Comamonadaceae bacterium
GGCATAGTTGATCATGCCGGAGTTTTGCGAGACCAGTTCCTGGCAGCGTGAGTACAGCTCCTGGCGCTTTTTTGCATCCAGTTCGACGCGGGCCGCTTCCAGCGCCTTGCTGAACTCGGCGTTTTCAAAGCGGCTGTCGTTCCAGGGGTTGCCCTTGCCACCGTAAAAGGTGGAAGTGAACTGGTTGTCGATGGTGGGACGGTTGCCCCAGTACACCGCGCAAAAAGGCTGCTTGAGCCAGACGTTGTCCCAGTAGCCGTCGCCCGAGACGCGCTTGAGGTCCATATTGATACCGGCCTTGGACAGCGACTCTTGGAAGATCTGGCCCGCATCGGTGGCACCGGAGAAGGCGCCTTCGGACACTTGCAATTCAATCGCGCCGCTGTGGCCCGATTTTTTGTAGTGGAACTTGGCCTTGTCAATATCAAACCGGTTCATGGTTTGGTTGGGGTTGTAGAACTTCATCTTCGGTCCGATGCAGTTATCGTTGCCGATGGAGGCAAAGCCGCTGTAGACGTTGTCCACAATCTTTTGGCGGTCGATGCCGTACTTGAGCGCCAGCATGACATCGTTATTGTTAAACGGTGCCTTGTCACTGTGCGCGACAAAGCAGAAGCGGTTGCCCATGCCCGGGGTGCGCGCCACTTTAAGGGCTGCGTTCTTGGCCAGCAGTGCGGCGGTCTTGGGGTTGACGCGGTTGATCACGTCTACCGTGCCCGTTTGCAAGGCGGTGGTGCGTTGGTTGGCATCTTGGATATAAATCAGCTCAACACGGTCAAAGTTGCCACGGTTGGGCTTCCAGTAGTTGCCGCTCTTGCGCTTGAAGGTCGCGCGCACACCGGGTTGGAACTCTTCCAAAATGAAGGCGCCGGTGCCATCGGGCTTGCTGAAATCTTTGAAGCCATTGGGCAGCACCATCAGGTGGTAATCGGCCAGGTTGAAAGGCAAGTCCACATTGCCTTTGTTCATGCTTATTTG
Source organism: Comamonadaceae bacterium (assembly GCA_947503685.1). Lineage (GTDB taxonomy): Bacteria > Pseudomonadota > Gammaproteobacteria > Burkholderiales > Burkholderiaceae_C > Allorhodoferax. The sequence goes on from CANNEW010000094.1 coordinate 979, forward strand.
GATTTGATGCGAGGACAGTTTTTTGATGTCCTTGATGTCAGCCAACAGGGCTTTGGCCGGCGATTTGGTTTCGCCGCGATGCAGATTGAGCGAGTAAATAATGTCATCGGCATCCAGGGTTTTGCCCGAGGTAAAGGTAATGCCTTTACGGACATTGAAAATCCATTCCGCAGCGCCCGGCTTGGCTTCCCAGCTTTCCAGCAGTTCGCCGGTGGCGTCGCCGTTGTCAGCAATTTCGACCAGGCCGTTAAACAGCATCATGCTGATGGTGATCGGGATCGAGTCCGCGTAGGTCAGTGGGTCCAGGTTGTCCGAGGCAGATCCGCCTTCCAGACCCATGCGCAGCGTGCCGCCTTTTTTAGGTGCGCCTTGGGCCATGGCCGGCATGGCGACAAAGGTGGAGGACAGGCCTATTGCCGCAGCGCCTGTGAGGATTTGACGGCGATCCAGGATGATGCCCGATTCGGTAGTGCTTTCGAAATTGTCCAAGGTGAAGTCTCCAGAGGGTTGAGGTCGGGTTCATGCAAAAAGCACAAACCCATTTCTGCGGCCGCCGCACGCGGCGTACAGCCGGCCCGTATCATAAGAAGCCCCAAGGGCGCCTGGCATCAAGGTAAACCCCTAGGTTTTCGCCTTGGCGACTCGGCCCTGCCCCTGCCTTGGCGATCGGGTTAGGCGGGCTAGAACGCGGCCCGCGCCACAAGCGCTCAGCCGCGTTTGGATGGCGGTGGCGGCGCATAGCCGCCCACGCGCGAGGTGCGCAGGCCCAGGCGCACCATGCTCTCAACCAAGCCCACGGCACAGACCAGACCGTCCAGCACCGGCACGCCAAAGCGCTCGGACATGGTGCCGGCCAGATCGGCCATGCCTGCGCAGCCCAGCACAATTGCTTCGGCACGGTCTTCGGTGATGGCGCGGCCGATTTCGGCTTCTATTTTTTTATACGCGGCAGGGTTGGCATGTTCGAGCTCCAGCACGGCTACTTCTGATGAGCGCACGCGCTGGCATTGCCGGTCCATGCCGTAACGCATGAGGTTGTGCTCCAGTGCCGGCACCGAGCGGGCCAGCGTGGTGACTACCGAGAACTTGTTGCACAACATGGCAGCCATGCGGTAGCCCGCCTCGCCGATGCCCACTACCGGTTTGTCGGTCAGGCAGCGCAGCGCGTCCAGGCCGGTGTCGTCAAAACAGGCAATGATGACGGCGTCGTAGTCCTGTGCCTCGCGCACGGCTTGCAGCAAGCCCGCCAGGCTCATGGCCTCGTCGTAATAACCTTCGATAGAGGCCGGGCCTTGGGGTGATGTGAGCGCCACAATCTCGGTGCCGGGCGCGGCCACACGCCGCGCGGCGGCGGCGATATTGGCCGTCATACCGGCGGTGGTGTTGGGGTTGACAAGCAGGATGCGCATAGAGCTTCAGACTTCCCCGCCCAGGTAGGCGGCTTTGATACGTTCGTCGGTCATCAAGGCGCGTGATTCGCCTTGGACCACCACGGTGCCGGTGGACAGGGCATAAGCACGTTGAGAGATGGATAGGGCCATACGGCTGTTTTGTTCCACCAGCAACACGCTGACTTTTTCGTCGCGCGAAATCGCCACAATGGCGCGTGCAATGTCTTGCACCAGCTTGGGTGCAATACCCAGGCTCGGTTCGTCCAGCAGCAGCATGCGCGGCTTGGCCATGAGGGCGCGGCCAATCACCATCATTTGCTGTTCGCCGCCGGACAAGGTGCTCGCTTGCTGCGAAAAGCGCTCGCGCAAGCGCGGGAAACGCTCCAGCACGCTGTCCAAGCTGCGCGCAATACCGGCCTTGTCGTCGCGGGTAAACGCGCCCATCAGCAGGTTGTCTTTTACCGACATAAAGGGGAATACGCGGCGACCTTCCGGCACCATGGAAATGCCTTTTTTGACAATCTCTGCCGTGGGCGTGCCGTCCAGGCGCTCACCCATGAAATGAATTTGTCCGGAGTGCAATGGCGCCAGGCCTGTGATGGCGCGCAAAATCGAAGATTTACCCGCGCCGTTGGCACCGATCAAGGCTACCGTCTCGCCCTCATGCAGCGTGAGCGAGACGCCCTTGAGTGCGTAAATCTGGTCGTAATAGAGTTCGACCTTGTCGAAAGTGAGCATCGCTGTCATGGCCTACATCCCGATGGCAGCGTCTTCGGCGCCCAAATAGGCTTCGATGACTTTGGGGTTGTTCTGAATCTCGCTGGGCGTGCCTTCGGCGATTTTTTCGCCGAAGTTGAGCACCACGATACGGTCGGAAATTTTCATCACCGCTGGCATGTCGTGTTCCACCAGCAGCACAGTGACACCGCGCTCGTCGCGCAAGCGGCGCACCAAGGCCACCATGTGCATGGTCTCGTCATGGTTCATGCCGGCAAAGGGCTCGTCCAGTAGCAAAACAGCGGGCTGGGTGGCCAGACCGATAGCCATGCCGAGCGCGCGCAAATGGCCTTGCGGCAGATTGGAGGCCAGTTCATCGCGGATGCTTTGCAAGCCCAAAAATTCGACGATGCCATCGGCCGATTCGGCAAACAAGGCTTCATCCGCTTTGGCCAGCCCGGTGCCCAAAAAGAAACCGAGCAAGCTGGCGCGCGAGCGCAGATGGTGCGCCACGATGATGTTTTCGCGCACCGTCATCGACTTGAAGATGGTGGTTTCCTGGAAGGTGCGCACCACGCCTTTGCGTGCCACCGTGTGCGGCGCCAAATCGCTAATGCGCTCGCCGCGCAGCAGCACTTCGCCAGCACTGGTTTGCACAAAAGAGGCGATCAATTTAAACAGCGTGGACTTGCCTGCGCCATTGGGCCCGATGACCGACAAAATTTCTCCTTTATTGACAGTGAAGCTGACGTCGTTCACTGCCACCAAGCCGCCGTAGCGTTTGCTTGCCCCTTTGACTTCAAGGATCACGCTCATGTGCGGCCTCCTTTGCGGTCCATCAGGCTGAGCACGCCATTGGGCAGCCAGAGCATGAGCGCGATCATCAGCGAAGCGTAAATCAGCAACTGAAAGCGCCCGGTGGCAAACAGCAAGTCCCAGCCGAAGTACAGCAGCAGCGTGCCCAGCATAGGGCCGAACACAAATCCCAGGCCACCCAAAAAGCAATTGAGCATGAAATTCACGCTATCGGTAATTTGGAAGGACGAGGGATAGAGCGACTGCGAAATAGCCACAAAACTGGCGCCGGCAATGCCGCCAAAGAAGGAGGAAATCGCATAGGCCAATACGCGCAACCAGGCGATATTGACGCCGATGGATGAGGCCAACTCTTCGTTTTGCTGCAAGGAGCGGCACAAATGCCCCAAACGCGAATTGACGATGCGCCACAGCACCGCGTAGGCCAGCACCATCATGATCGCGGCCATCCAATAAAAGGCCAGCTTGGGGTTGGCCAGGGTATTGAAGTCCGGGATGATGGTCAGGCCCAAAATATTGAGCTCAGCCGGTAGCCTGATGGAGGTGATGCCCTTGGCACCGTTGGTAAAAGGTATGGCCAGCGCAGTCAGGCGGCTGACCTCGGTGAGCACCAAGGTCACCATGGCGAAATACACGCCGCGCAGGCGCAGAATGGGCAGCCCGATCAATACTGCCAGCAGCGCGCAAAAGGTGCCCGCAAGCGGTAGCGTCCACCAAAAGCTGATGTCGCCTTTGGTGATCAGCAAGGCGGAGACATAAGCACCCACCAGGGCATATGCCCCTTGGCCGATGTTGATGCGGCCAATGTAGAAAGTCAGCCACACACCCGCCGAGGCAATCGACAAAAGGGCGACCGACGTGAGGGTGTAGTACAAATCTACGCGCCCCGAGGCGTCGATGGCGGCAGGCACGATGACGAGCACCACCAGTAAAAAAAGGGCGACTGCGGCCCAGCGTTGCTTGTTGCTCATATCAACCCCAGGGCTTGCCCATCAGGCCTTGGGGACGTACCGCCAGGAAGACCATAAGAGAAGCAAATATGACTAGGTAGGTAATCTCGCCAGAGGAGGCTAGCAGCGTCAGGCCCACGCTTTCCATCATGCCCAAGATGAAGCCACCCAAAATTGCGCCCGATATCACCCCGGCACCACCGATCATGATCATCATGAAAGCATTGATGGACGTAGGGCCGCCCATGCCCAGGTTGATGCCGGTGATCGTTACCAACAAGCCGCCCACGATGCCCGCTAGCATGGCGCCCAGGGCAAAGCCGATCATGGAATAACGGTCCACATCCACGCCCATCAGGCGCGCTGCAATCTTGTCCTGGGCCAGTGCGCGCATGGCACGACCGGTTTTGGAATATTGCATAAATAAGATAAAGAGGGCCACCATGGCGATGGCCAGCAGGCCGATCAGGATGCGGTCATAGGGCATGACCACGATGAAATCCCAGTTCAGCACACCATCGACAATTTTGGGCAGGCCACGCTGTTTTTCGCCAAAGCATAAAAGGATGACGGCATCCAAAAAAAACGCGATACCCGCCGCCAGCAACATGGTGCTTTCTTCACGTTTGGAGTTGCGTATCACCGGCCGGAACAGAAATTTTTCCACCAGCGCGCCTATGGCGGCCAAGGCAATGCCAGAGGCCAGCAGGCCCACGAGAAAGGGCAGGCCGAATTGGGAAACCACGGTGTAAGTGACAAAACCCCCCAGCACATACATCTGTCCGTGCGCGAAGTTCAGCACATTCATCAACGAAAAAATCAGGGTCAGGCCCAGTGCAATAAGCGCATATTGCGCGCCCAGGTACAGACCGTTTACAACAACTTGTTCCATGCATGCCTTGCAATAGAGCCAAAAAAGCGGCAAGCGCAGCTACTGCCGCGCTTGCCCCTTGATAAGCGGAGCCCGCAGTTAGTCAACGCTTGCTACGAACATCGTCTCAAACTTGCCATCCTTGTAGACATTGACCACCAGTGGCACCGACACCTGGCGTTTTTGACCGAAGGAAGTTGTGCCCACGTACTTGAGCTTGGCATCCCCGACCATATAGGGGTTGGGGGCAGAGAAGGAATCCATCGTTTTTTGGAATTCTTTCACGTCTGTCAGGCCTTTGGGGTTGGCCTTGAGGGTTTCCAAAATGTATTCCAGGGCATAAACCTTGGTGTTGGACTCGTCGTTGTATTCGCCGAACTTCTTGGTGTAGCGGGCGACGAATTCGCGCATCTTGTCCGAGGCCAATTGGGGGGTGGAAGCACCGCCCACCGAGATAAAGCCGTCAGCCAACTTGCCTGCGCCTTCTTTCAGGACATTGGCGTCTTGGGCGGTTTCGGTGGAAATCAGGCCTTTATAGCCTTGCTCACGTGCCGAGCGGATCAGCTGGGGTGCTTGCGCTGGCGCCACACCCGACAAGACCAGCAGGTCCGGGTTGGTCTTGAGCACCGGCAGCAGCACCGGCATAAAGTCTTTGGTATCCACCTGGTAGGTCACGTTGGCCGAGACCACCTGCAGGCCCAAGGCTTTGGCCGCTGCAGCCCCGCTGTCACGCTGGCTCAAGGGGTCGGACTCATTGGCCGCCACGAAGGCCACCTTTTTGATGCCTTTTTCCTTCATCAGGTGCTTGTAGATGGCGGGGCCAGACTGGTAATTGGCCACCATGCCCAATATGGCATTACTGGCCGGCTTGGTGTACAACGCTTTGGGGAAGGCATAGGGGAAATACATGATGCCCCGGCTCTCGGCGACGGGGCGCACCGCCGCAGCACCGTCATCTACGTTGGGGCCAACCACATAGTGAATGCCTTCCTGGGCCATTTTTTCCATACCAGCGATAGCGCGCTTGGGGTCTTTTTGGTCGTCAAATGCGACGATTTGCACGTTGTAGGTGGTACCACCGATTTTTACGCCACCGGTTTCATTGATCCAGTCAGCACGGGTTTCCATAGAGCGCTGGTTGGAGATGCCCCAGCTGGCAGCCGGGCCGGAGGTGACACCGACAAAACCGATTTTCAGTACCGGATTGGCGGCAAATGCTGCGCCACTAAAGGTCGCTGCAATCGTGGCGGACAACAGGCTGACCGCTAGAAAATTACGCTTTTTCATGAAGAAGACTCCTTGGCAGGGGATGGAAGAGGGAGGGAACTCTCCAAACCTGGCAGTTTTCACGGCCTATCAGTTTGGTGGGCGCATCTTGTATCTTGTTAACAATCTTGTCAACATAATTCGGGGTTTTTTGTAGGCCTGTAAATGCCGCTGTAAGATGTCCACGGGTACTCTTGTTACGGCTCAGGCAGGGGTCTTGAAATCACGGCCCTCCTGTTATTTCTGTGAAATTTTGTGTGGCAAGAGCGATTCCTGATGTTGGCTGAGCTGCATTCTTTAACCTTATAAAACAAAGACTTAGAGTCACTATGCCCCATTCGTTGAGCCCTGAAGACGCGCAGGAAGCCCAGATCGTAGAACGCATTTACGAGGCGGTGATCGACCAACGCCTGGCGCCCGGCGCCAAGCTGTCCGAGGCCAGCCTGTGTACGGCTTTTGGCGTAGGGCGCATGCGCATCCGGCGCTGCCTTTTGATCCTCGCCAGCCGCGAAGTGGTGGACTTGCAACCTAACCGCGGGGCGTATGTGGCGCAGCCCAGCGCCCAGCAAGCGCGCGAGATTTTCGAGGCCCGCCTGGCCATCGAACCCTCCCTGGCCCGCCTGGCTGCCGAGCGGCTCAAACGCCGCGAGGTCAAGGCTTTGCAGGTTTTGCTGCGCAATGAGGCGCAGGCCCATAAGGCCGGCAACCGGCGCGAGGCGATCCGGCTTTCCGGCCAGTTTCACGTGGCGCTGGCACAGGTGGCCGATAACGCGGTGATGCTGCGTATTGTCAAAGACCTGGTGACCCGCAGCTCGCTCATCATCGGTATGTATGGGGACCCCGGTTTTACCAATTGCCGCGATGATGACCACCTGGCCATTGTCGATGCTTTGCTGGCCAAAGATGGTGCGCTGGCTGAGCAGCTCATGAAAGCGCATTTAAGCCATATCACCGAGCATCTGGATCTGGATCGCCAGTTGGTGGCACAAGCGGACCTGGTTTCGCTTTTCGGTGAATCGGCGCCGCTTGTGCGCGTACGCGTCTAGGCGGGCTTGGCGCAGGGGTGCGTAGCGCTTGGCACCCTAGCTCGGGATGAAGAAGTTGGCTGCGTTCGCTCTCAAGCGCGGCGGTCTACGTGCTGGCCTTTAGCCTTGACCGGCTGCGATTCCTGTTGCCGTTCCACGGCCTTGGCCTCCACGACTTTGGGTGGCGGCTCATTGCGCGCTTTGGTTTCGAGCTTGTCCATGGTGTCCGCGCGCGTTTGCTGCGGTTGCCGGGGCACGTAGTTGGAGGTGTTGACATTGGATATCGGCATACCTGACTCCTTGTGTAGTGCGGGCCTTGGCGGCCCTTAGTTGGTTTTGCCCAAATTGAGCACCGCATCGGCTACTTTGCCCGAATCTTTTTCCAGTGCGAGCACGTCGATACCCAAGCGCACAAACTGGTAGCCCGGATAAAAACTTAGCTTGCCCAGCAACGGCTCAGGGATCGGGAAAGTCTTGGCGCTGGAGGGCAAGGCTTCGCCAAACTTCCACGCTACCGGGTTTTTGCTTTCGCAGCCCGCTGTTTTGCTAAAGCTCAGACCCTCGGGGCAATTGCCCGGCGAGCTGTTTTCCATGAAGTAATTGCGGATCATCTCGGTACGCAACTTACCGAAATAGTTTTTCATTTGTTTGCCACGCTCGGGCGGGAACACCGGCTTGGGCTCGGAGTCCAAAGGCAGTTTGCGGCTCAGGTCTTCCGGCTGCGGGCTGCTGGCTCCCAAAGAAATATTAATGCTAGGCGCGGCCGGGGCCGGTGCGCCGCCCACCGGCGCGGCCGCAGCGCCGCTGCCCACGGCCAGGGTGACGGTGCCTGGGGGTGGTGCGCCCGCCGCCGC
>CANNEW010000095.1 GCA_947503685.1 Comamonadaceae bacterium
CGGGACATCTGGCTTGGGTGGAAGGGGCTGGGGCGGATAGATCGCCGAGCACTCTGTGTCTTTACCTACGCGCGACTGGTATTCAATGCCGCCATTATTTTTGTTACGAGGGTCGTTATTACCAAACGCCAGTAGCATCACATGCTGTGCCCCTGCGTCAAGTGAGGTCCGCCACATGAGGCCGGCCTTGGAGTAGAGGTCGGCCATCTCAATGGTTTCAACCTGCACGCTAAACTCAAAGTCACCCTTCGCCTCCATGTGGGCAAAGTGGCATTCGTCGCGTACGCCCCAAATGTCTGCACCCGCGCTAGTGATTTCAATAGTTTCATTCGATTGGGTGGATTTCCCTTGTAGGCGAGGAGCGCCAATGTCTATGCCGGAAAGAATGGGAGTGCTCATAGCCTTGTTAGGTGGTTGGTGGTGCAGATCCGCCTTTGCGATAGGCAGGGACCGAATGCGAGTGCCCGTCGCGGCGAAGATCGCGTTGCAAATGGCGGGCGCCAAGGGCGGCAGGGCAGGTTCGCCGAGTCCAGTGGGAGGGTTAGTGCCTTCTATGAAATGCACTTCAATGCGCTTGGGCGCTGCGTCCATGCGCAGCACCGGGTAGTCGTGAAAGTTTGACTGGGTCACACGGCCTTGGTCGATAGTTAGCGCTTGTAACCAGGCAGTACTTAGTCCCTCGATGATGGATCCCTGAACCTGCGCTTCTGCACCACTGATATTTATGATGCGCCCGACGTCAATCACCGCCACCACGCGCTCGACGGTGAGCTTGCCTTCGGGTGAAACAGAAACCTCCGCTACTTCTGCCGCATACCCCTGGTGGCTGAAGTGAAATGCAATGCCTTGGCCGGTCCCTTTGGGCATGACTTTTTTCCATCCTGCCTTTGCGGCGACCATCCTCAATACAGCTTTCATCCGGGCGGTGTCAAAAGCAGGGTCCCAGCGGCCGGAGCCAGGGAACACTCGGTCTTCGCCCAAGAGGTGAAGTCTGAAGGCAAGCGGGTCTTTGCTTGCACTGTGTGCCAACTCATCCAGGAAACTTTGCACAACGAAAGCGATGCCATTGCTCCCCGGTGCTCTCATCCAACTGGTGGGAACGTTGCTGCTTAGCACGGACTTTTCCAGCAAATAGTGCGGCACCAGCGCTGCTGGGAACTCCTTACCTGCCATATCGGCCGCTGTCCCCGGCTTCTTGCTGCTATTGAGACCCACAGTTACGAAGTGGTTGCGCCATGCGAAGATGTCTCCTGCTGCATCCAATCTGGCAGATAGGAAGTGCCAGCCCGCGGGTCGGTATTGCCCGTGCTGCGTGTCGCTTTCTCGCGTCCACGTGAGCTTTATTGGGCGGCCCACGCGTTGGGCAATAGCCACCGCCTCGGCTACGAAATCATTAGTCAACCTGCGCCCGAAAGCTCCGCCGCTCCGGGTAAATTGCAACTCCACCTTTTCTTTGGGTACCTTCAGAACTTTGGCAGCAAGTTCCCTTGCGTTTTCAGGGAGCTGGGTGGGGGCTATTACCTGCATGCCACCACCAGGCTGGGGAATCGCCAGCGCATTCATTGGCTCCAGGGGCGCATGGTGCAAAAATGGATAGTGGTACTCGGCGGAGACTTGGACGCCGGAGCCTTGTAACGCCGTGTTGGCATCACCCACGCTATGAACTACTGGCCCGCGCTGCTTGCCGATTTCAGCTGCTCGTAGTCCATAGGCTAAAGAACTCTGTTTGCTGCCCAGAGAGGGACTCCACAGCACTTCTAAAACCTTCTGCGCCTTAAAAGTTGACCAGGTTGAATCGCCAATGATGGCGATGCCGGGAAGCAAACCATAGTAGTCGCTGCTGCCTTCAAGGATAAATGCGTCCAGAATGCCGGGCTGCTTGCGCACGTAGGCAAGATTGGCGGAGATCACTTTGGCACCAAAGACTGGGCTTTTTACATACACGGCATGCAACATGCCGGGTACGCTTTGGTCTATGCCGTAACGGCACTGGCCGGTCACGATAGATTGATTGTCTACGCCCCCAATACGCTGACCGATGAGTGTGCTTTGGGCTGCGGTACGCAGTACAACATCCTGCGCGCGGGGAGCGGGAAGAGTTGCCGCGAGCGATGCCAGTTCTCCGAAGCCGAGTGACTTTTCGGATGGGAGGTGGTGTATGCGGCTTTGCTTTGCAACACATTCGTTTTCAAGCACCCCCCATTGGCCAGCCGCTGCCCGTATTAGCAGTGTACGTGCCATAGCACCGGCCTCACGCAAGGGCTGGTAGCAGTCAAAAATAGACATACTTCCACCGGCTTCCTGCGGACCAAGTGCAGCATCGAGGTACCCATATTCAATTTGCAGGGTGGAGAAATCCGCACCAAGCTCGTCCGCCAAAATCATCGGCAATGCGGTCTTGACACCTTGCCCTAGCTCTGGATTTTGGGCTACTAAAATCACTGCGCCATCGGTCCGAATTTTGATAAACGCATTTGGTTTAAAAGCTGCCGCTTGCGGCCCGTTAGCTGGTGAATTGGCCGCGCAAGCGGTATCCATGTTTACAATATTTACCACCAGGCCACCACCAATGAGCGCAGTGAACTGCAAGAACGTTCGACGTGAGTGCGTAGGCGTTGACATTAGGACTTCCCGCCCATCTTGCGCGCTGCATCTTTGATGGCAATGCGAATGCGGGGATAGGTGCCACAGCGGCAAATATTGCCAGCCATAGCTTCACTAATCTGATCGTCGGTGGGGGAAGGATTTTCTTTCAGTAACGCCGCTGCAGTCATGATCTGACCAGATTGGCAATATCCGCATTGGGCAACGTCATGCTCACACCATGCCTTCTGCAAAGGGTGTTGTTCTTGCGACCCAAGTCCCTCGATGGTGGTGATGATTTGGCCCCCCACTGCAGACACTGGCAGCAGACACGAACGCATAGCGGAACCATCTAGGTGCACGGTGCAAGCGCCACACAAACCCATACCGCACCCGAATTTGGTACCGAAAAGTCCTAGAGCGTCCCTTAGTATCCAGAGCAACGGCGTATCTGATTCCGCGCGCACGTTCTGCTGCTGACCATTGATGTTTAAACGATAGTTGTTCATGCTTGTGGCGCTACGAAATAGCCTGGTCTGGTTATGTTTGGACGGGTAGCGGCGCAATGTAGGCATTGTGTCCACCGTTTTCCTGCCATTGACGATGGACTTTCCATCCCAGTATTAGTGATATCGCAGCCATAATGCCTCCCGCCAGAAAAGTGTACTGATAGGCATTTCCCATCCGATCCAGTGCAAGCCCCATTAGGGGCGCCAAAACCATGCTGAATGCCGCCTGAAACAGGCCAGCGGCTGCAGCGTACTGCGCGTACTTTTGCTTTGGGAAGAGCATTTGCCCAATGGCTGCTGTGCCTGTCCAGTAAATTCCTGAAACGATACCGTGCGCCAGCAACGCTATTCCAAACGACGCTTGATCGACGGTCAGAAAAAACCCCACCAGCATCAAACACCCGTACAACGCCAGCGATACTTGCCCAACTCGTATTGCATGAAATTTATCAACAAGCCAGCCGATGGGCAGAGAAAGCATAAAGGAGCAGGCAAACGTGGCAACTAGATATCTTCCATAAGTCTCCATGTTCATGCCATAGCTTTTTGCAGCGTAGATTGCGAATGTATTGACCGGCAGGAAGGCAGCCGTGCTTAAGCCGATAAAGCAAAATACCCATAAGTAGTACTTTTGGGAAAGGCAGTCGCGGTAATAGTCGCCGACGGCACCTGTTATCAGGCGCGTTCCGGCAGCATGCTCGGAGGGAGGTGGATATTGCCCCTCTTTGACACGAAGACACATCACTGTAAAACCGATGCCGTACAAGACTCCGACGCAAACAAAAAAGAGTGTGAAGTGTTGTTCGACCTTTCCAATGATGAGCTGATTAAAGAAGATTCCAACAGCCAAACCTACGGCTCGGAACATGCCATAAAAGCGGCCCAGCCATTCCCTGGGCACAACATCATTTACAAGGCCATTGAATACCGCGTTGGTGATGACCACACCAATTTCAAATATGGTCCAGAACAAGGTCATTAGGCCTAATATTGTGAAGTTGGCGTTCTCCGAGCCGATTCCCATCCATTGGTTTATCGCTGCGCCGAGCACGGGGCTAAAACCCAACCCAACCATGGCAAGTGATACGAAGGGAGTTGGTATGAGTAAAAATGGAATGCGACGTCCCCACCGGCCACGGTGCCGGTCACTCCAATAACTGATGACTGGGCCCAGCAGAAAAATGATGACCTGCGGAATAGTGACCAGAAACAAGCCAGTCAGCAAGTCAGAAGCTTGGAAGTGTTTTAGCATCAGTTGCGCAACAGGCGCAGCCGAACGCTCTCTCAACATAAATGCGACATCACCAAACAGCAACCACGCAAAGAGCGTTGCCAGGCCTACCTTGGTATAGGTGAGGCTGCCCAATGACCAGGTAGTGGCAGATACTTGCCGAATTTGTGGCGATAGCATCCCATCGTTGCCCGCATGGCTTTTTCGCGCATCATTCGAACTTGCATCGTTATCAATCATTTGCGCGATTAGACAACGCTGTCATTATGTCGTGTACTAGGAATTACCCTAAGTACACAGTGACCTGACTGGGTAATTTCGGGCCAATTGAAGCTTGCGCTATGGCGTCAAGGTGCTGACCATATGAGGCCCAAATGGGGCATCTACCGAAAGCACCATGCCGCGTTAAACCAGAATGCACACGATATTGTCGACTTTGCAAATTTTGCAATAACACGCGGCAGCCATCCTGACTCAACTTGCCGCTAGCTAAGGGGTGGGGCGCAGTGCGGTGCGCCGCCCCTCGCCTCAAAGGTCCAGTGGAAACTGTGTGCAGCCCAGGCGCGTGGAGATGTCGCGGCTGGCGTCTTTGAGCATGGCTACCACTTCGGGCTTGAGCGCGTCGTCGTAGCGGAAAGTCGGAAACGAAATACTCATGCCCGCCACCGGGCGGTTCAGACGGTCAAAGATCGGGATGCCGACGCAACGGATGTGGTCATCAAACTCTTCCTGGTCTTCAGCATAGCCTTGGGCTTTGACTTTTTGCAATTCTTCTTCGTACTGCTTTATGGTGGTGATAGTTTTTTCCCGGTAGGGCATGAAATCAACACCCTTGAGTACCAGGGCGCGCCGCTCGGGGTGTTCCCAGGCCATCAACACTTTGCCAATGGCGGTGCAGTGCAGCGGCGCACGCCTCCCGATGCGCGAGTACATACCCAGCATATGGTGTGAGTCCACTTTATGGATATAAATAATTTCGCTTTCAATCAGCGCACCCAGATGAATCGTCTCGCCGGTTTTGTCGGCCAGCATTTGCATGTGGTGCTTGGCCAGGTCGACCAGTTCAGGTCGCTGCAAGGCTTTGGTACCCAACTCATAGACCTTCATGGTCAGTCCGTATCGCTCGCTCTCGGACTCCTGGCGCACATAACCGAGCATCATCATGGTCTGCAAAAACCGGTACACCGTGGCCTTGGGCATCGACAGGCGCACCGACAACTCCGAAATGCCGGTCTCTGGTCGCTCAGAGAGCGCCTGCAGGATGCCAAAAACCTTGAGGACCGCGGCGACAGATTCGGGTTGCTTGGAACCGGAGGTATCGTCTTCAATCGTGGACATTGTTATGGTTCGGGCTAAAGTGCCCATTCTCCCCTATTCCTTCTGGGCTCCGCATGCGCCGGCGCCCTGACGAATTTGCCATTCCCAGCCGGCGTCCGGATCCAGCGGTAAATGCATACAAAAACCTCGGATAGCTGCTGTCGAACATCGCGCGCGTTCTCCGTTATGGCCAGCCTAGGCAAGACGCCCGAGGTCAGCGCGCCAGCCAACCGCCGTCCACTGCGACGGTATAGCCATTGACATAGTCCGAGGCGGCAGACGCCAGAAACACCACAGGACCGGCCAGGTCGGCCGGTGTACCCCAGCGGCCTGCGGGGATGCGGTCCAAGATCGCCGCGTTGCGCACCGGGGCAGCCTGAAGCGCAGCAGTGTTGTTCGTTGCCATGTAGCCCGGGGCAATTGCGTTCACGTTGATACCGTGCTTAGCCCACTCATTGGAAAGTGCACGGGTAATGCCCATCACGCCGCTTTTGGAAGCGGTGTAGGACGGCACCCGCACGCCGCCCTGGAATGACAGCATGGAGGCAATGTTGACTATTTTGCCGCCCGTGCCTTGGGCGATAAATTGGCGAGCCGCAGCCTGGGCCAGGAAAAACACGTTTTTCAGGTTGAGGTTGACGACATCGTCCCAATCGCTTTCGCTGAAGTTGATCGCATCGGCGCGCCGGATGATGCCGGCGTTGTTCACCAAAATGTCGATGTGGCCGGTCAGCGTTAGCGCTTCCTGCACGATGCCGGGCAGTGCCGAAGTGTCGGAGAGGTTTTTGCGGACATCCAGAAACTTGCGACCCAGGGCTTGCACCTGCGCCATGGTCTGGGTCGGGGCGCTTTGGTTTACGCCCACGATGTCTGCGCCCGCCTGCGCAAGTGCCAGGGCTATTCCCTGGCCCAAGCCAGTGTTGCAGCCAGTCACCACGGCTGTGCGGCCCGCAAGTTGGAAGGTGTTCAAAATCATGCGGCTAATCCAGGGCGCGCTTAGCGCAAAGTAGTCATGGCCACGTGGTCCATATCTTTGAAGACTTGGTTCTCACCCACCATGCCCCAGATGAAGGTGTAAGCCTGCGTGCCCACCCCAGAATGAATGGACCAGCTCGGGCTGATCACTGCCTGCTCGTTGCGCACCACCAGGTGGCGTGTCTCGGTGGGCTCCCCCAGCAAATGGATGATGGCGGCGTCCGGGTTCATGTCAAAGTAGAAATACACCTCCATACGCCGGTCATGGGTGTGGCAAGGCATCGTGTTCCAAAGGCTGCCTTTTTCCAGCTGGGTCATACCCATTAAGAGTTGGCAGGTAGGCAACACGTCAGGCACCAAAAATTTGTAGATCGTGCGCCGGTTGCTAGTTTCCGGTGCGCCCAGGGTCTCGGGCGAGGCTTCGGCCAGGGTGACTTTTTTGTGCGGATATGAAGTGTGGGCTGGGGCGCAGTTGAAATACAGTTTGGCGGGAGTCTGTTCGCTGACGCTGGAGAACTCCACCGCTTTGGCGCCGCTGCCGATGTACAGGGCCTCTCGCGGGCCTAGGTCAAAGCTTGTACTGTCGACCAGTACTTTGGCCGCTCCACCGATGTTGATCAGACCCAACTCGCGCCGCTCTAAAAAATAGCTGGTGCCAGTGTGCTTGGCCAGCGATTCGCCGAAAGTCACACTTTTACCCACCGGCATGATTCCGCCCACGATGATGCGGTCGATCTGGCTATAGGTCAGCGTCATTGCGTCGGCCTCAAACATGTTTTCGACCAAAAAGTGGCGGCGCAGGCCATCGGTGTCCAGGGTACGGGCGTGGTCGCTGTGGATGGGTTGACGAATGTCCATGGTGTCTTTAGTCCTTGCAAATGGGGTCAATGAAGCCGCGCGCACTGGAGGGCGGCAAGATAGAGGAACAGTATATCGATTGGCTTAGATTTAACGAACTTATGTTTCAAAAAAAATTTATATATATGAAAAAAAATAAAAACAATGTTTCAATATTTTAAGAATGCCGTGAGTAATTCACTCGATCATGCTCACCGCACGGGGAAAGGCATGAATTCCTGCATTGCGGACACGTCAATGATGGCGCCGCGGTGCTGGATCACCCGCGCGGCCAATCGGTTGCCATAGGCAGCCGCTAACGCTGGAACCACACTGGCCAGGCGCTGGCACAGGTAGCCGGCAGCGAAGGCGTCGCCTGCGGCGGTGGAGTCGACCACGGTGGACACGGGCTCCGCTGCCACTTGGGTCCACGCGGCGGTGCCCAAGCGCACCAGCGTGGGGGCTTCCCCGCGCTTGACTACTACCTCGCGTGCGGCCAATGCGAACGCATCTTCAACGCTGGCTTGCAAGTCGGCTAGACCAAACAGGGCCTGGTGGTCGTTAGCGGTAATCAACAGCGTATCCGCCACCGCAAATGCACTTAAATACGTGGCCTGCGCAGCTTCCACGCTTTCCCACAATCGGGGGCGGTAGTTGTTGTCAAAGACCACTCTCTTGCCCGCTTGACCTAGCCTGGCAGCAAACTGCAGCACCCGCTGGCGGGCAGCATGCGGCAAGATGGCGAGACTGATGCCGGAAAAATAAAATGCGTCCCACTGTGCGACCTGCGCTTCCAGCGGCGTTATTTCGATGTCAAAGTAGCTGCGCGCGGCGCTCTCATTACGCCAAAAACTAAAGCTGCGCTCGCCCTGCGCGTCCACCGAAATTTGGTAAATTCCCGGCATCCGTCCAGGAATCTGCCGCACTAGGCCCAGCGCAATCCCGTCTTGCTCCCAGTGCGCGAGCAGATCCTCGCTCAAAGCATCATCACCCAAGGCGGTCGCGTAGAAGACGCGTAATTCCGACCCACCGCAGCGGCTGAGATAGACGGCAGTGTTAAAGGTGTCGCCGCCATAGCTTTGCTGCATAGCTCCGAAGGCGCTGCCTGTAAGCTCCAGCATGCATTCGCCGAGCAGCGCTATATTTTTTATTTTTTTCAAAGTTTTTAATTTTTTATGAAACAGCGTTTCATTATAATGAAAATTAGGTATACTTTGCCGGTTGGGCGAATTAATACCTAGCCCTGAGCTTGACGGTTCGCTAATCAAGGGCCTCTATCAACAGCCCCTCACATCTCAAGGATCGGGAAAATGAAATTTGACGGCAAGAAAGTTCGCTACGCCTGCGCAAGCGCGTTCTTAGTTCTAGCGGGCCTGCTAGGCTCGGTGCAGGCGATAG
>CANNEW010000096.1 GCA_947503685.1 Comamonadaceae bacterium
TTTACTTGGAAGGCCAGGTGGCCTACGCCGTGCCGCAAGCCCAGGGCCAATGGCTGATTCACAGCAGCACCCAACATCCTGGCGAAGTGCAACACTGGGTGGCGCATGCACTGGGCCTGCACAACCACGCGGTGCGGGTGGAATGCCGGCGCATGGGCGGCGGCTTTGGAGGCAAAGAAACCCAGGCCGGCCATGTGGCGGTATGGGCGGCGGTGGCGGCGCAGGTGCTGCGCGCACCGGTCAAGCTGCGCCTGGACCGGGACGACGATTTTTTAATTACCGGCAAGCGCCACCCTTTTGCTTACCAGTACACCGCGGGCTTTGACGCTACGGGACGCCTGACTGCGCTGCAATTGCAGATGGCGGTGAACTGCGGCTTTAGCGCTGATTTGTCCGGCCCGGTAGCCGATCGGGCCATCTTTCACACCGACAACGCGTATTTTTTGGAGAACGTGGAAATCGCCTCCTACCGCTGCAAAACCAATACCCAAAGCCACACCGCATTCCGTGGCTTTGGGGGGCCGCAGGGCGTCATCATCATCGAAAAAATTATGGGCGACATCGCCCGCGCGCTGGGCAAAGACGCGCTCGACGTGCGCTTGCGCAATGTCTATAGCGACGAGCCGCTAGCCAGCCCGGTACCCCCAGGCGCCAAGCCCGCGCTGCGCGACACCACGCATTACCAGATGAAGGTGGAGGACAACATCCTTGCGCCCTTGCTTACCAGTTTGGAAAAGCAGTGCAGCTACCGCCAGCGCGTGAAAGACATCGCCCGGTGGAATGCGCAAAGCCCTGTGCTGCGCCGTGGCATTGCGATTACTCCGGTCAAGTTCGGCATCAGCTTTACCGCCACGCTGTTCAATCAGGCCGGCGCTTTGGTCCATGTGTATTTGGACGGCAGCGTGCGCGTGCACCACGGCGGCACCGAAATGGGCCAGGGCTTGCACACCAAGGTCACGCAAATCGTGGCCGATGAATTGGGTGTGCCACTGGACCGTGTGCTGTGCAGTGCCAGCGACACGCACACCATTCCCAATGCATCGGCCACCGCCGCCTCGGCCGGCACCGACCTCAATGGCCGCGCCGCGCAATTTGCAGCCCGCCATGTGCGCGACAACCTGGCCGCGTTTGTGGCCGGGCTAGACGGTTGCGGTGCGGGTGCCGTGGAGTTTTTCGGCGGCCAGGTGCGCTCGCCCACGGCCACGCGCGCTTTTGACGCGGTGGTCCAAATGGCGTATGCCAACCGCATCCAGTTGTGGAGCGATGGTTTTTACCGCACACCCAAAATCCATTACGACAAAACCACGCTCACCGGCCGGCCCTTTTTCTACTTTGCCTATGGTGCGGCCTGCACCGAGGTTGTCATCGATACCCTCACCGGCGAAAGCCGGGTGCTCAAGGTGGACATCTTGCACGACGTGGGCCGCAGCATTAACCCGGCGCTGGACGTCGGCCAGATTGAAGGCGGCTTTGTACAAGGCATGGGCTGGCTCACCAGCGAGCAACTGGTCTGGAACGACAAAGGCCTGCTCACCACGCATGCGCCTAGCACCTACAAAATTCCCACCGGGGGCGACGTACCCGCGCACTTTAAGGTTGCGCTCTGGCCCGAGCCCAACCGCGAGGACAATGTCTTTGGCTCCAAAGCCGTAGGCGAGCCGCCTTTCATGCTGGCTATCAGCGTCTATGAAGCACTGCGCCACGCTATCGCCCAGACCGTTGAAGGTACCCAAGCAGTGGCTTTGATTGCACCGGCGACGCCAGAAAACGTGCTGCTGGCTTTGCAATGACCCCAAAGCTCACAACACCAAAATAGCCCGAAAGTCGTTCACATTGGTGTGCGTGGGGCCGGTGACGACCAGATCGTCTAAGGCGGAGAAAAATCCATAGGCGTCGTTGCGCTGCTGGTAGGCACTCAGGGATAGGCCCAGGGCCTGCGCGCGCTGCAGGGTGTCGGGGGCCAGGCGGGCGCCGGCGTTGTCCTCCACGCCGTCGATGCCGTCCGTGTCCGCTGCCAGCGCCCACACGCCCGCTTGGCCTTGCAGGGTTTGGGCCAGGCCCATGCAAAACTCACCGGCGCGCCCGCCACGTCCGCGTGCCTGGCCTGGCGCTTGCGGCGCGATGGTGACCGTGGTTTCGCCGCCGCTCAAAATCACGCAAGGCTTTTGAAACGGCCCCAGACCCTTGGCCGCTGCGCGTGCGAGGGCACCATGCACCTTTGCCACTTCGCGGGATTCGCCTTCGATTTCATCGCTCAGTACATAAGCGCTCAGCCCCATGCTGCGCGCCGCTTCGGCCGCTGCCTGCAAGGATTGCTGTGGCGTGGCGATCAGGTGGAAAACATGCCCTGCAAACGCCGTGTCCTGCGGCTTGGGGCTTTCCAGTGCGCCAGATGCCCAGGCGTCCAGCACCGCTTGCGGTAGCGCAATGCCGTAGCGCTGCACGATCTCCAGCGCCTGCGCGCAGGTGCTGGCGTCGCCCACGGTGGGGCCGCTGCCAATGGTGGAAGGGTCATCGCCGGGCACATCGCTGATAGCCAGCGTCACGACACGCGCGGGTGCACAGGCCGCGCCCAGGCGCCCGCCTTTGATGCGCGAGAGGTGTTTACGCACGCAATTCATCTCGCCGATATGCGCGCCGCAGCGCAGCAAGTCCTGGTTGATACGCTGCTTGTCGGCCAGCGTCAGGCCCTGGGCGGGCAGCGTCAGCAGGGCTGATGCGCCACCGGACATCAGACACAGCACCAAGTCATCTGCCGTCAATCCCTGGGTCAGCGCCAAAATGCGCTGTGCCGCGTGTTCGCCTGCGGCGTCGGGCACCGGGTGGGAGGCTTCCAGCACCTCGATGCGTTGCGCCAGCGCGGCAGGGCGAGGCGGCGTATGGCCGTAGCGTGTCACCACCAAGCCAGTTAATGGCGCGTCTTGGGGCCACAGCGCCTCCACCGCCTGCGCCATCGCGCCAGCAGCTTTGCCCGCGCCCAGCACGAGGGTGCGTCCGCGCGGTGGTGCGGGCAAATAAGCGGCCGTTTTGTGCAGGGGCAAGGCGGCCTGCACGGCGGTATCAAAGAGGCTGCGCAAGAGGGCGGCGGGGTCGGCGATGGTGGGCATGCTTGGCATCATAAAGCGAGCGGATGCGTGGGCTGCCTGTATTACTTTAGTAACGCTACGGCACAATGGCCGCATGTCCACCTTGCTGATCCACAACGCCCACACCGTGGCGACGCAAAACGACGCGGGTGACGAGTTGCGTGACACCTCGGTGCTGGTGCGTGACGGGCTGATCGCCGCCATTGGCCCGGCCTCCCAAATGCCCCACACGGCGGACGAAGTGATCCATGCGCGCCAGCACCTGCTGGTCCCCGGCATGGTGAACACCCACCACCATATGTACCAGTCGCTTACGCGCGCCATACCGCAGGTACAAAACGCCGAACTCTTTCGCTGGCTGCGCGGGCTCTACCCGATTTGGGCGGGACTGACGCCGGACATGATTTACACCAGCACCCAGCTGGCCATGGCCGAGTTGCTGATGAGTGGCTGCACCACCAGCAGCGACCATTTGTACCTCTACCCCAATAACGTCACACTGGACGACAGCATCGAAGCGGCGCGCGCCATGGGTATGCGCTTTGTTGCGGCCCGTGGCAGCATGAGCCTAGGACAGTCGCAAGGCGGCTTACCACCCGATAGCCTGGTCGAGCGCGAGGATGCGATCTTGAAGGATACGCAGCGGGTGATCGAGCGCTACCACGACGCCGGCCACGGCGCGATGACCCAAGTGGCGGTGGCGCCTTGCTCGCCGTTTAGCGTCAGCCCGCAGTTGATGAAAGACTCGGCCGAGCTGGCGCGCCAATATGGCGTGCGCCTGCACACGCACCTGGCCGAAAACGACCACGATGTGGCCTACAGCCTAGAAAAATTCGGCTGTACCCCAGCGCAATATGCCCAAGACTTGGGCTGGTTGGGCCAGGACGTTTGGCATGCGCATTGCGTCAAGTTGGACGAGCATGGCATCAGCCTGTTTGCCGCCACGCGCACCGGCGTGGCGCATTGCCCGTGCAGCAATATGCGCCTGGCCAGTGGCATCGCGCCGGTGCGCCGTATGCTCGATGCCGGTGTGGCCGTGGGCCTGGGCGTGGATGGCAGCGCCAGCAATGACGGCGCCCACATGCTGGGCGAGGCCCGCCAGGCCTTGCTGCTGGCGCGTTTGCGCAAATCGCTGGAAGCGCCGACAACTGATACCCAGGGCCGTAGGGCTTTCGGCTGCGACAGCGCACCCATGGAAATGACCGCCCGCGATGCCTTGCGCCTGGCCACCCGCGGCGGCGCGCAAGTGCTGGGGCGCAGCGACATCGGGCAGATTGCCGTGGGACAGTGCGCCGATTTGGCTTTGTTTGATTTGCGTACCCTGGCCCTGGCCGGCGCTGCGGTGCACGACCCGGTGGGCAGCTTGCTGCTGTGTGCCAGCGCGCACGCAGCCTATACCGTGGTACAGGGGCGTGTGGTGGTGCGCGAGGGGGAATTGACCAGCCTGGAACTGGGCCCGCTGGTGGAAGAGCACAACCGCCTGGCCCGTTTGCTGGCCGGCCCATAAAGGTCAGGCCACACCGCAGTTGACCTTGCAAACAGGGCTGCCCAAGCGCCACTTGTGCAGACCCTGTTATCGCCTTACACTTTATACAATGTAAGGAGTTATAGTATGACTGAATCTACCATTACCGCCAAAGGCCAAACCACGGTTCCTGCGGACATCCGGCAAAGCATAGGCGGCCTGCCCGGCACGCGCCTGCTATGGCATGTGTTGGCCGATGGCCGTGTTTTTATTCGCGTAAAAAGTAAAACGGCGGCAGACGTGAAAGGCATCGCAAGCCTGCCCCAAGCCAAGCGCCTGTCCATGGACGAGATGCGGCCATGAACTTTGCGGGGTCCGTCGATACCAATATTTTGGTCCGGCTCGTCACGCAAGACGATGCCCGCCAGGCCCGGGCGGTTGACCGCCTAATGGCGCGCTGTGCCAAAGACGGGCAATTGCTTTTGGTCCCAGTAACGGTAGTGCTTGAACTCGAATGGGTATTACGTACCCGAGCCAGCCTAGCTAAGGCGCAGTTCATACAAATTATGAACGCCTTGCTCAGCATGGTGGAGTTGAGCTTTGCGTCCGAATATGCCCTGGAGCAAGCACTCTCGGACTACCAGGAAGGCAGCGCCGACTTTGGCGAATGCCTGCATGTAGCCCTGGCCCGTGCCCACCAGGCCTTGCCGTTTTGGACCTTTGACCGCAAGGCAGCCAATGTCATGGGGGCCGGCGTCTTGGTTTAGCTTACGTGTGGCTTGGCATTTGCCATGCAAGACGGCCTTAGCGCACCACCGACCCGTCTACAAATCAGCGTTTGGTGAGCGCTGCCCTTAGCCCTCTTCAAGCAAGGCACCGGCCCACCGAGACGATCTGCAGAACAGAAAGTTTTTTTGCTGCCTCAAATCGCCAAGTACTGCTGGCGCAATTCGCTGTTTTCGATCACGTCCTTGGCGGTGCCGTCAAATACGATTTCGCCCATGTCCAGAATCAGCGCGCGGTCGGACAAGTTCAGAGCGGCGATGGCGTTTTGCTCCACGATGATGGTGGTAAAGCCTTGCGATTTGATTTCTTGCAGGATTTTTTCGATCTCGCGCACGATCACCGGGGCCAGGCCTTCGTAGGGTTCGTCCAGCAGCAAAAGTTTGACATCACGCGCTAGCGCGCGGGCCACGGCCAGCATTTGCTGTTCACCGCCGGACATGGTCACCGCCTCCTGCTTGCGCCGCTCGGCCAGGCGCGGAAAGTGATCGTAAATCCGCTCTAAGGACCAGCCGATGGGCTTTTCAATTTGCGCCAGTTGCAGGTTTTCTTCTACCGTCAGGCTGGGGATGATGCGCCGGTCTTCGGGCACCAGGCCTACGCCCAGGCGCGATGCTTGGTAAGCGCTCATGGTGTGCAGCGGCTGGCCGTCCAGCCACACTTCACCTTGTTGCAGCTTGGGTGCGTCCAGGCGGGCAATCGAGCGCAGGGTGGACGTCTTGCCCGCGCCATTGCGTCCTAGCAAGGCGACGATTTCACCTTTTTGGATTTGAAAACCCACGCCTTGCACGATATAGCTTTCGCCATAGTAAGAGTGCATATTGCTGCACGAGAAATAAGCGTTGGGTGCGGTCACAGATGCGCTCCTCCGAGGTAGGCTTCTTGCACGCGCGGGTCATTTTTGATGGCCTCAGGCGCGCCTTCAGCAATGATGGCGCCTTGGGCCATGACGCTGATTTTTTCGGCCAGCGAGAAGACCACGTGCATATCGTGTTCAATGATGATTTTGGTAACTTTGCCATCGCCCAGGCGTTGCAGCAGGTCGATGGTGCTGTTGGTGTCAGCACGCGACATACCGGCGGTGGGTTCGTCCAGCAGCAGCAGCTTGGGTTCCTGGGCCAGGCACATGGCCAGCTCCAGACGCCGTTTGTCGCCGCGCGACAGGCTATTGGCGATCATCTCGCGCTTAGCGTACAGCCCCACGTCTTCAAGCATGTGCTTAGCCACTTCGTACACATGGGCCTGTTCGGCGGCGCGCGACCAGCCATTGAGCTGGAACTCGCCGTCGCGGTGCGAAAAAGCCGGAATCAGCACATTGTCCAAGAGACTTAACTCGCCGAAGATTTCGGGCGTCTGAAATACGCGCACCACACCGGCTTGGTTGATTTCATGGGGCTGCAAGCCGACCAGCGAAATACCGTCGAACACCACGCTTCCTTCGTCTGGGATCAAGCGGCCGACAAAGGCATTGAGCAGGGTAGATTTGCCAGCACCATTGGGGCCGATGATGGCGTGTACGGTACCAAATTGCACCGACAGGTTAACGTCGTTGAGCGCCTTGAGGCCGCCAAAACTTTTCTTCAGACCAGAGACTTCAAGGGTGGCCATTAGTGTGCTCCTCGGGCTGAGTCAGCGGCGGCGCTAGGCTGCGCGGGGAAGATGCGCCGTTGCAGGCTTTGTAGGCCTTGCATCAAACCGCCTGGAACAAAAATAATCAAGACCAGAAACAGCACGCCCAGTGTCAGCTCCCAGCCTTCACCCACAAACAATCCGACGAATGTGACCACCGGGTGTTGGATGGCATCGGGCAGGAAGCCAAAGACGCCGTTGAGTATTTGCTCGCTAGCCGCCTTATTGCACTAGCGCACCGCCTTCAAACCATTTTTTAATAAGTAGGCGCTCGTCTTCGGTGATTTGCGTGGCGTTATTGATGGGCATGGCGCGCAGGACGACGGTTTGTTGATATACCGCCTGGGCGTTTTGCGCTAGCAGCGCGGCCGAGTCCAGGCGGATATTCTTCATTTGCATGGCCTGGCCATGGCAGCCGTAGCAGCGCTGGGCGATGACGGGTTGGATTTGGGCGTAGCCGATGGCGACGCTTTCCTTAGCCATTGCAGGTCCAGGCGCCGAGGGCGTAGCTGTACCAGAAGCTGCAGCCGCGCCTGGGCCCGCATCTGCCGCAAGGCCGCTCGCATTGCTGCTACCCGCCACCGTGCTGTCGGCTGCGCGCGGCGGTGCCATGGCCACAATCAATATGGCGATAAGCGCCAGGCCTGCGGCCACATAAGGCCAGGGGTGCGGGTTGCGCCCCAGTTTGTAGCCGTGGCGCAATACAAAAAACTGGCGAATAGACGCGCCCGCAGCCATCATGCCGATCAGCACCAACCAGTTGTGCAGATGGTTATAGGTGAAGCTGTAGTGCGTGCTGAGCATGGCAAACAGCACTGGCAGGGTGAAATAGGTGTTGTGCACGCTGCGCTGCTTGCCGCGTTGTCCGTGAACCGGGTCCACGGGTTCGCCCGCGCGAATGCTTTCGATGACCGCGCGCTGGCCGGGAATGATCCAGAAAAACACATTGGCGCTCATGCTGGTGGCCAGCATCGCGCCCAACAGCACAAAGGCCGCGCGCCCGGCAAACCAGTGGCAGGCCAGCCAGGCCGCGCCGCAGACTAGCAAGGCCACCAATGCGCCCACGATGCGGCCGCCGCCGGGCCGCTGGCCCCACAGGCGGCAAATGGCGTCATACGCGAGCCAAAAGACGACCAAAAACCCGAGTGCGGCGCAGACCGCAGCGGTGGGCGACCAGTCCATGCGCGCCGGGTCGATGAGGTAGCTACTGGCGTTCCACAGGTAGGAAATCGCAAACAGCGCAAAGCCCGTCAGCCAGGTACTGTAGCTTTCCCAGTAAAACCAATGCAGGTGCTTTGGCAGTTCGGGCGGGCGCACCGCAAACTTCACCGGGTGGTAAAAACCGCCGCCGTGTACGGCCCAGAGTTCGCCGCTCACGCCCTGGCGTTTGAGGTCCTCGTCTTGGGGCGGCGTCAGGCTGCTGTCTAAAAAGACAAAGTAAAACGAGGCGCCTATCCAGGCCACTGCCGTTACCACATGCGCCCAACGCAGCAGCAGATTGGCCCATTCGAGCAGATAAGTTTCCATGGTGGCGTACTTTGGTGGTGGTGCGGGAAATTGTAGGCAGGGCCTGGCGCGCTTACAGCGCGGGCCACTCGGGCAGGGCCATGAGCTGTGCGGCCACCGACACCGCGATTACTTCGGGCCGCTTGTCGCGCAGCCCGGGCAGACCGATGGGGCTGGTGACCTGCGCCAGCTCGTCGTGCCCAAAACCGCGCGCGTCCAAACGCTGGCGGAAGGTAGCCCATTTGGTTTTGCTGCCGATGAGGCCGATAAAGGGCAAGTCGGCCTGCGCGCGCTGGCGCAGCAGGCAGGCGGCCACGATGTCCAGGTCTTCTGC
>CANNEW010000097.1 GCA_947503685.1 Comamonadaceae bacterium
CGCCGATGCCGAAGCGGCGCTATTGCCTGCGGTATTGGTCGCAATGACACTGCAGCTGTAGGTGAGGCCATTGGTCAAACCGGTAACAGTTAATGGACTGGCGCTGCCCGTGGTACTTAAGGCCGCCGATGCGCCGCTGACGCAGGACGCTGTGTAGCTGCTGATCGTGGCTCCACCGTTGGACGACGGGGCGCTAAAACTCACAGCGGCGGTAGCATTGCCTGCGCTAGCGATAACACCGCTCGCTGCACCCGGTACGGTTAGGGAGACGCCACTGCTTGATCCATCGGTGCTGCTCGAACCGCCACCGCAAGCGTTGATGAAGAGTACGGCTAATGCCAACGTGATTCTATAAATTTGCCGCCGCATCGTAGGTCCAACTTTCATAATTAAGTAAAAAAGTGTTTAACGCGAAACACTGAAACCCTTTGCGCGCAGCGGGTAGCTTCGCGACTTAAAGCAGCATTTTCATACTTTAGGTGGCGCGCATTACCGCAGCAAGACACAGCGCTCACACCCCCTGCAACAAGACCACTGCCCGCGCTTCAATCGCCAGCCCTTCACCCACCGGCCCCATTTTTTCGGCGGTCTTGGCTTTGACGTTCACACAGTCCGGCGCTATGCCCAAAATGTCTGCAATCCGTGCGCGCATCGCGCCAATATGCGGCGAGAGTTTGGGCGCTTGGGCGATGATGGTGCTGTCCACATTGCTAATCAAATAGCCTTTTTCGCGAATGCAGCGCGCCGCCTCTGCCAGCAAGACCGAAGAGTCCGCGCCTTTAAATGCGGCATCGGTATCCGGAAAATGCGTGCCGATGTCGCCCATGCCCGCAGCGCCAAACAGCGCGTCGGTGATCGCATGCAGCAAAGCATCGGCATCCGAATGGCCGAGCAGTCCTTTGCTGTACGGAACCAGCACGCCGCCCAGCATGAGCGGTCGACCCTCAACCAAAGCATGGATGTCCCAGCCTTCGCCAATTCGAATAGTCATAAGCCTTCCTTGCTACTTGGGTTGCGGTTGTATGCGGCGGCTATGGAGCGCATTTAGGCAAGGCCCTCGGGCGTGATGACCTCCAGCTTGGCAAAGTAATGCCGGAAAAAACCGCTGTCATTGCTGAGCAAGGCATCGGTCTGCACCAGCGCATGGGCACCGATTAAAAAATCCGGCGCAACCCTGTCGCGCGGGCCTTTGTTTTTGGCGTATTCGCGCATGATGCGGGCCGCTTCCATGGCCGCTTGCACGCCGATGGGGTCATAGTCGATCTGGCAATCGGCCAGGAAGTCTTGCAAATCCCGCGCCTGGCTGAAATAGCGCCCGAGTTCGGCCACCACGACCGCGCAGACACACAAACTGCCCCGCATCAAGGCCGTCTCCAGGGCCGCCTGCGCCTTGGCTGCACCTGGCGCAGCTTTCACAATGTCAAACAAGACACTGGAATCCACAGCGGTTTTCACGCTTTAGCGTCCTTATCGGTCCAGGGCACCGGACGGCCACGCAGTTCGGACAAAGCCTGCTCGCTGGTCAATCCATCGTCCTGTGCCGCGCCAATCCAGCGACTGAGGTCTAAAGCCACTTTTTTCTCTATCCACAGGCGCCCGCCCTCCATGCGCAATTGAAGCTTGGCGCCAGGCTTGAGGCCCATGGCATCGCGCGCCTCTTTGGGAATCACAATTTGCCCGCGTTCGGCAACCGTCACATCCATACTTATCATGGCATAACTCCTAAACATACTTGTTGAGTATGCTTTATTAAATACGAACCATCAAGTACCACAGCATGATTGGTTTCACCCCTGGGCCTGCGCCCGTATCGCCAACACCGCCTGCGCCAGCGCAAAGTCTTGCGAATAGGTCACTTTGAAATTGTGCGCACTGCCCGCTACCAGCAGAGGGTTGTGACCCGCCATTTCCATGGCGCTGGCCTCGTCGGTGACGCCAGCAAAGCCGCTGGCGGCGGTGGCGGCCAGGGCGGCGTGTAAATCGCCGAGGCGAAACATCTGGGGGGTTTGGGCCAGCCACTTGTCCTCGCGCGGCACGGTGGCCTGCACCCGCCTGCCGCTTTCGCTTTTCAGGGTATCGGGCAGCGGCAAAGCCAGCAGGCCGCCGCAAGCATCGGGCAGGCAGGCATCTATCAGGCTGTCCACCAGTGCCGGGGTGATGAGGCAGCGCGCCGCGTCATGCACCAGCACCCAGTCTGCCGGGCGCACTCCGCGCGCCTGCAAAGCCTTTAGCCCTTGAAAAACACTTTGCGCCCGCGTGCTGCCGCCACAGGGCACGCGTTCAAACCTGGCCGGCCAGGCCAGGCCCTGGGGCCAGGCAAAGTCATCGCCCGGGGACAAGACCACCAGGCCACCTGCCACGCGCCGCACCGCCGCCAATGCCGCCAAAGTGTGCATCACCATAGGCTGGCCCGCCACCGGCTGGTACTGCTTGGGCTGGGCTGTACCAGCTCGGCTACCCGCACCGGCGCAGGGCACCAGCACAAAGCAACGCGGTGGGGCCGCAGGGTCTGTGGGGGCGAAATCGCACAAAAGGGCGGTGGCATTGGGGGGGGTGGCGGTCATGGTGTGTGGGCCATTCTAAAATCAGGACTGTTCGATTTTTTCACCCCCGTACACCCCCCACCTGGGCGCACGGGGGTTTTCGTATTTTTGCCACCCCATGCACCTGCCCTTGCTAGCCACCGGAAAACGATTCACCCTGCCGCGCCCACCCGGTTCCGCCGACGCGCTTTTGCTGGCGCAGTTGGCAGAGCGCGAAAAAGCCGCGGGTCGCATCACCGCCATCGTCACCTCGGACGCTACCGATGCCCAGCGCCTGCTGGAAGAAATCACCTTTTTCGCGCCCGATCTGCGCTGCGCCCTGTTCCCGGACTGGGAGACCCTGCCCTACGACAGCTTTTCGCCGCACCAGGACTTGATCAGCGAGCGCCTGGCTACGCTCTGGCGCATCAGCCAGCGCGACAAGGCCCAAGGCGTCGATGTGGTGCTGGTGCCGGCCACCACCGCGCTCTACCGTCTGGCGCCGCCGCGCTTTTTGGCGGCCTATACCTTTGAATTCAAGGCCAAACAAAAGCTCGACGAGGCCAAGCTCAAAGCGCAACTCACGCTGGCCGGCTACAGCCATGTCACGCAAGTAGTCAGCCCGGGTGAATACGCGGTACGCGGTGGCTTGATCGATTTGTTTCCCATGGGTTCGCAAGTGCCTTTTCGGGTGGACTTGTTTGACAACGAGATCGACAGCATCCGCACCTTTGACCCCGACAGCCAGCGCAGCCTCTACCCCGTGCCTGAGGTGCGCTTGCTGCCTGGGCGCGAGTTTCCGATGGACGAACCGGCGCGAGCCAAGTTCCGCAGCCGTTGGCGCGAACTGCTAGAGGGCGACCCCACCAAAAGCCGCATCTACAAAGACATGGGTGCCGGAGTCGCAACTGCGGGTATCGAGTACTACCTGCCCTTGTTTTTTGAGGACACGGCCACGGTGTTTGACTACCTGGGCGAAGCGGCCACGGTGGTACTGCACGGCGACTTGGAGGCCTCATTCGCGCGCTTTTGGCAAGACACCAAAGACCGCTACCGCATTGTGCAAACCGACCCGGAGCGCCCGGCGCTGCCGCCCGAGGCATTGTTTTTATCCAGCGAACAGTTTTATGCGCAGTCCAAGCGCTATGCGCAACTCGCGCTACGCCCAGCCGCTGCAGATGCGCAGGAAGCGACAGCGTTTGCTGAGCTTGCGCCCATGCCCATGGTCGCGGCCCAGCGCGGCGCCGACGATCCGCTGCTGGCGCTCAAAGCACACCTAGAGCAGGCCAAGGGGCAAGGTCAACGCGTGTTGGTGCTAGCAGAGAGCACAGGCCGGCAAAGCAGCTTACTGGACTTTTTGCACGCCAGCCATTTGAACCCACCGGCTTTTGACACGCTGGAAGAATTCATTGCCAGTGACGAGACCTTAGGCATTGCCACCTCGCAGCTGAACACCGGCTTTCGCTGGCTGGAGCGCGGCGTAGATTTGGTCACCGAGACCGAGCTCTTTGCCACCGGCCCAAGCACACGCCGCCGCAAAAAACAAGAGCAAGTCAGCGATGTCGAAGCGCTGATTAAAGACCTGAGCGAACTCAAGGTGGGCGACCCGGTGGTACATGCTTCGCACGGCATCGGGCGCTATCTGGGTTTGGTCAATATGGACTTAGGCCAGGTGGACGCCCAAGGCGAGCCGGCCAAGCAGGAATTTTTACAACTGGAGTACGCCGACAAAGCCACGCTGTATGTGCCGGTGAGCCAACTGCAACTAATCAGCCGCTACACCGGCGTTAGCGCCGAGGAGGCGCCGCTGCACCGCCTGGGCAGCGGCCAGTGGGAAAAAGCCAAGCGCAAAGCCGCCGAGCAAGTGCGCGACGCCGCAGCCGAACTGCTCAATATCTACGCCCGCCGCGCGCTGCGCGAAGGCCATGCCTTCCGCTACTCAGCGCAAGACTACGAAACATTTGCCAATGACTTTGGCTTTGAAGAAACCGCCGACCAGCGCGCCGCCATCCACGCGGTGATTCAAGACATGATCAGCCCGCGCCCGATGGACCGGCTGGTGTGCGGCGATGTGGGCTTTGGCAAAACCGAAGTGGCTTTGCGCGCCGCCTTTATTGCGATTACCGGCGGCAAGCAAGTGGCCATATTGGCGCCCACTACTTTGCTGGCCGAACAGCATTACCAAACCCTGGTGGACCGTTTTAGCAAATGGCCGGTCAAGGTGGCGGAAATCAGCCGCTTTCGCTCGGGTAAAGAGGTTAACGCCTCACTCAAAGGCGTGGCCGACGGCACGATTGATATCGTGGTGGGCACGCACAAATTACTCAGCGCAGATACGCACTTCAAGGACTTGGGGCTGCTCATCATCGACGAAGAACATCGCTTTGGCGTGCGCCACAAAGAAGCCATGAAAGCCATGCGCGCCGAGGTCGATGTGCTGACGCTCACCGCCACGCCTATTCCCCGCACCATGGGCATGGCCTTGGAAGGTTTGCGCGACTTGTCCGTCATCGCCACCGCGCCGCAGCGCCGGCTCGCGATCAAAACCTTTGTGCGCAGCGAGGGACAAGGCGTTATCCGCGAAGCGGTGTTGCGCGAGCTCAAACGCGGCGGGCAAATTTACTTTTTGCACAACGAAGTGGAAACCATCGAAAACCGCCGCGCCAAGCTAGCAGAACTGCTGCCCGAGGCGCGCATTGCCGTGGCCCACGGCCAGATGCCCGAGCGCCAGTTGGAATCGGTGATGCGTGACTTTGTAGCCCAGCGCTACAACTTGCTGCTGTGCTCCACCATCATCGAAACCGGCATTGATGTGCCCACCGCCAACACCATCGTCATTAGCCGGGCCGACAAATTTGGACTGGCGCAATTGCACCAGTTGCGCGGCCGCGTAGGCCGCAGCCACCACCAGGCCTACGCCTACCTGATGGTGCCCGACCTCGAAGGCCTGACCAAACAAGCCAGCCAGCGCCTGGACGCGATACAGCAAATGGAAGAACTGGGAAGCGGCTTTTACCTGGCCATGCACGACCTGGAGATCCGCGGTGCCGGCGAAGTGCTGGGCGAAAACCAGAGCGGCAATATGCTGGAAGTGGGCTTTCAGCTGTACAACGAAATGCTGGCCGAAGCGGTGCGCTGCCTCAAAGCGGGCATCGAGCCGGACCTGCTTAACCCGCTCAATGCCGCCACCGAGATTAATCTGCACTCGCCCGCGCTCCTGCCCGACGACTATTGCGGCGACGTGCATTTACGCTTGAGCTTTTACAAAAAGCTGGCCACTGCCAACAACGGCGACCAAATAGACCACCTGACCGAAGAGATCGTAGACCGCTTTGGCAAGCTGCCGCCGCAAGGCCAGACGCTTATCGACGTGCACCGCCTGCGCGTGCTGGCCAAGCCCTATGGGGTGGCCAAAGTGGACGCGGCGCCAGGCCTGATCAGCATCAGCTTTAAAAAAGACGCGCCCGTCGAGCCCATGCGCATCATCGAGCTGATCCAGAAAAACAAGCACATCAAACTGGCTGGCAACGACAAGTTGCGCATAGAGCGCGCCCTGCCCGAGCCCAAAGCCCGTGCGCAAATGGTGCGCGATGTATTGCGCTGCTTGGGGCAGCCGGTGGTGGCGGGGGTCACGCCCTCGGTTTCGGCCTGATCCGGGTCCGATACTCCATATAATTGGCCTGCACTTACACCCAATAATTTACCGATCTGGAGGCCACTATGTCCCAAGTCACGATTTATATGGATGAGGACGCCATCAAGCGCGCCAAAGCCTGTGCCGCTGCGGCGCAGCTCTCACTCAGTGCCTGGGTGTCCCAGCTAATTAAAGACCAGACGCCCGCCGTTGACGGCAATGGATACCCACTGGGCTACTTTGAAGCCATGGCTGACGATGCAGAAATATGGCGGGACTTTCCGACAGCGGAGGAATTGCGCGCCAACGAGGTACCCGATCTGCCGCGCGAGGAATGGTGATGTACCTGTTGGACACCAACACGCTGATATATTTTTTTAAGCAGCAGGGCCATGTGGCCGCCCATTTGCAACAAGTGCCTGCCCACGAGATTGCGCTGGCCTCGGTGGTGCTGTTCGAACTTGAATACGGCTTGCTGCGTTCCACGAAGCCGGCAGCCCAAAAGAACGGAATGGACGCAGCACGCGCTGCCCATCAGGTTTTGCCAATGGACTACAAGAGCGCCAAGGCGGCCGCGTGGGTAAGGCACACGCTTGAAGTCGCCGGCCTTCCCATCGGCAAGGTGGACCAATTGATTGCAGGCATTGCGATGGCCAATGACTTGATTTTGGTCACCCGCAACACCCGCGAGTTCGCACGGGTGCCGGGCCTGCGCCTCGAAAACTGGTTTGACACGCCGCCAGCGCGCCTAAGGTAAAGCCGCACCCACTTTACTGCCCTGCGCGTCACCTACATGACGCCCCAACTACACAAAACATGTCACGCCCCCCCGCCTCCGGCCTGGTCCTCCAAGGCATCGTCGCCCCCCTGCGCCTGTCAGACTTCAAGCTGATTGCCTTTGACATGGACTCCACCCTGATCAACATTGAGTGCATAGACGAAATCGCCGATGCCGCCGGGCGCAAGGCCGAAGTGGCTGCAATTACCGAGGCTGCGATGCGTGGCGAAATTGCCGACTACAAAGCCAGCCTGCGCCAGCGTGTGGCCCTGCTGCGCGGCGTCGGCGTGGCGCACATGCAGCAAGTGCTAGACCAGCGCCTACGCCTGAACCCCGGCGCTGCCGAACTGGTGCGCGCCTGCAAAACGGCAGGCCTGAAAACCCTACTGGTATCGGGCGGCTTTACGTTTTTTACCGATGCGGTGCAAGCCATGCTGGGCATCGACTGGACACGCTCGAATGTGCTGGAAGTGCAAGACGGCCTGTTGACTGGCCGCTTGCTAGACCAAGCCTGGGGTGACATTTGCGACGGCGAAGAAAAGCGCCGCATGCTGCTGCAGACCTGCGCCGCCATGGGCATCGCGTCCACCCAAGCCATCGCCATGGGCGACGGCGCCAACGACCTGCCCATGATGTCCGCAGCCGGCCTGTCCGTGGCCTACCACGCCAAACCGGCGGTGCGCGAGAAAGCCATGGTGGCGATTAACAGCGGGGGCTTGGATCGATTGTTGGAGGTGGTGGGCACGGTGTGACCGAAATCGGCCAACTGCGGTCAGGCACGAACAGCTGCTTTGGGGGCGTCCGACTGCTTCACATGACCATCGCTTCGAGGCGGAAAATGCCTGCAGCCGCTCTAATCTCTTTCATTTGACCATGACCTGGAAGCGTCTTGGTCTCAATCGTTACAAGACCGACTTGTGCTAACTGGTCTACATCACGTTTTACAGCGCTACGATCGCGATGCAGTCGCCCAGCGATGACTGTGATCGAACCCGGTTCACCCTTGACACTGCGGAATACGTCGAGTCGACGGGCAGTCAGCAGGCGCAAAAGATCGGCAGGGTCTTCGAAGCTGACTGTGCGTTCCTCTGGTATCGGTTGGCTCGCATCAGCCAATCGCGCCAAGGCCTTTCCTCTGCGAAAAAAATCTTGTTCGTTACCTGCTTTAAGAGTGACATTTTTCATACGGTTCTCCTGAGTGCTGCCCAATCCGTCTGGAACTGATCCTCAATATCATCAAAACTTGTGAATTCGATTGCAGCCACAACACCGAAATAGTGCCGGTGGTGATGCCCATGCTGATTGTCATAACCCACCACGCGCCCGTTGTCGCCAGCATGCAGTGCTTGGTTGATGTAGGCAAGGTTGTAACGAGTCACGTGACCTTGCGTATCAACCCAAATTTCACGTCGAAGCTGACCATTCCCACGCTTCTTTGTGATGTGGTGCGTGTCGTCGACAATTTTTCGATCAGCCATGATATATATTATCATGGCTGCTCCCAAGGCATGCTTGGCGGGGGGCAAATCAAATGTCAGTAATCGCGGCATTCCGGCAATTACCAATGCCGGGACGACAGGCGGCAATGGGGTCGAAAGCGATCTATCAAGCGCATCGCAATCCACACTATATAGTCACCCCTACCCCGCCACAAACCACCACCAACACTGTCCGCGCATCCCCCACCGCCTCCGATGTTTCATACAAGGCGGCAAGTGCCGCGCCGCAAGCCGGTTCGACCAATATGCGGTGGTCGTGTGCGAAACGTTGGCAGACGCTT
Source organism: Comamonadaceae bacterium (assembly GCA_947503685.1). Lineage (GTDB taxonomy): Bacteria > Pseudomonadota > Gammaproteobacteria > Burkholderiales > Burkholderiaceae_C > Allorhodoferax. The sequence goes on from CANNEW010000097.1 coordinate 8,715, forward strand.
AGGGCTTGGGCG